>JBIIGH010000245.1:0-3406 GCA_044236565.1 Algoriphagus sp.
AAGGTCAAAAATTTCCCGAAGGATGGCTAGGATCGGAATAATCAAAATCATCCCTGCAACACCCCAAATGGAGGCACCCAGTAGCAGTCCGAGAAAGGTAACAAAGGCATTTAGGTTGACTTGTCCACCCACAATTTTGGGAGTGAGGAAATTTCCTTCGAGCACTTGGATGACCTGGTAGCAGGCAAAGATAAGTACCGATGGGAGTAAGCTGTCCATAGTTAGGGCAGCGTAGGCTGTGGGCAATAGTGCTCCAATAAACGGCCCGATGTAGGGAATGATGTTCAGCACGGCGCCTATCAATCCAAAGAATACCGCATGCTTCACGCCAATGATGGAGTAAGCGCTGATGTTTAACACAGCTAAGATAACGATGACTTTTCCCACCCCAGTGACGTAATTCAAGACCACCTTTCGTAAGCTTCCGATTTTTTGTTTTACCTCTTCGGCTTTTGTTGTTGGATAAAGGTTAACCATCACGTTGGCCAGGTGGTCTCGGTAGAGCAAAAAGAAAAACATGAAGATTGGAATGAGGATCAAGCTAGAAAGGGAGCCGATTGCATTAATAGCAAAGGTGGATAAGCTGCTGCTATTACGATTGAGCAAGTTGTACAGGGCAGCCGTGTCCAGCTGGTCGGTTAGCTTCGACTGAATGCCCAAGGTAGCAGCTGTCCAGGTATCAATCTCAGTTGTAAGCGTATTGATGCGACTCGATACGTCAGCGAAGTCGTTGGAAAAGCCAATCAGGTTGCCCACAATGAAACTCAGCAATCCTGCCGTAATGGTAATCATCAGGATTAAAGAGAAGGTGCAGGAGAGTGCCCGTGGAAAGCGATGCCGCTCCAAAAAAAGGCTGAGCGGGGTAAATAGTACTGCAAAAAAACCACCCAGAGCGAGGGGAATTAAAATTGATTTCCCAACCACCAGCAAGAAGACCAAAATAATCAGTAGCGCCAACACAGCGAGTGCCTTGAGGTAGGGAGGTAGTTTTAGGGATTTAGCTTCCATAGAAATAAGTCTCGATTGTGTTTGACAATTGGGATAGTTTTACCCAACTACCAATCCACTGCGCTTGAGTAGGGCATCTGGTTTAGGTTCTCTTCCTCTAAAACGTGCATACAAGAGGGAAGGATGCTCGCTGCCTCCTGCTGAAAGGATATTTTTTTCAAAGGAAAGCGAAGTTTCGGCATTGAAAACACCCTTCTCTTGAAATAGTTCAAAAGCATCGGCATCCAGGACCTCGGCCCATTTGTAACTGTAGTATCCCGCAGCGTAGCCGCCTTGAAAAATATGGGAGAAACTCGTGCTTATTCGCGTTTCTTCCACGGAAGGAAGCAATTCAGTAGCCTTTAAAGTTTCCTTCTCAAAGGCCTTGATTTCTCCGATTTGACTAGGATCTTGACTATGGTAGGCCATGTCCAATAGCGCAAAGCTCAGTTGACGAAGGGTCATGTAGCCTTGCTGGAAGTTGGCGGCTTTCTTTATTTTTTCTACTAGCTCAGCTGGGATAATCTCTCCAGTTTGGTAGTGCTTCGCAAATAGGTCAAGGCACTCTTTTTCATAGCACCAGTTTTCAAAGATTTGGGAAGGGAGTTCCACAAAATCCCAGAACACGCTCGTGCCGGATAGACTTTCATAGACTCCTCGAGCCAGCATGCCATGCAATGCATGTCCAAACTCATGGAATAGGGTGGTGACCTCGTTGAAGGTCAGTAAACTAGGGCTAGTCTTGGTTGGCTTGGTAAAATTGCAGACTATGGAAATGTGTGGTCGGTGGTCTTTAGTTCCCTCTTTAAACTGTCCTCGGTAGGAGGTCATCCAAGCTCCATTTCGCTTGCCAGGTCTAGGGAAAAAGTCTGCGTAAAACACGGACAAAAATTGATTGTCGCGATCGTAAACCTCGTATGCAGTCACCTCATGATGGTAAACTTGAATTTCTGTATTCGCCACAAAGCGAAGCCCAAACAGGCGAGAAGCAGTGGCAAACACGCCTGAAATCACATTTTCCAAGCTAAAGTAGGGACGCAGTTCCTCTTCGTCCAGCGCATACTTTTCTTTCTTTAACAATTCGGAAAAGTAGGCAAAATCCCATTTTTCGAGGACTTCCAACTGGTCTAATTTCTTGGCCAAGGCTGCGACTTCCTGCACATCAAGTGCTGCTTTGGGTTTTGCTTTTTCCAAAAGGGAATTCAAAAATTCAAAAACGGTATCTGGGCTTTTCGCCATTCGCTCTTCCAAGGTGAAGTGAGCATGGCTTTCATAGCCCAAAAGCTTGGCGCGCTGCTGTTTTAGCGTCACCAACTGCCGAACAATTTCTTGGTTGTCCAAGGCATCCTCTTTTGAACACTTGGTATTGAAGGCCATAAATAGCGTCTTTCGGAGATCTCTGCTTTTGGCGTAAGTCATCACAGGGATGTAGGAGGGATAGTCTAAAGTAAAAGCCCATTGGCCTTCTTTTCCCTTATCTGCCGCGAGTTGCGCAGCAGCTTCTAATGCTCCCTGTGGAAGTCCTTCGAGCTCAGTCACCTGGTCCACAAAGTGCACAAATTTGTTTGTTTCTGCCAATACATGCTCCCCAAATTGAAGGCTAAGCTGTGCAAGCTCTTGATCCAATTTCCGGAGTGTGGATGCATCGGATTCCCCCAACTGAGCACCATTGCGTACAAAGGACTTGTAGGTTTTTTCGAGGAGGGTCGTTTGCTCAGGACTAAGGGAAAGTTGCGTTCGCTGTTCAAAAAGCTGTGCAATGCGTTGGAATAGCTCTTGATCCAACAATACATCGTTCGAATGGGCGGTGAGGAGTGGGGAAATTTCTCGGGCCAACTTTTGGATTTCATCGTTGGTTTCCGCTGAGTTCAGGTTAAAAAAAATGGAAGATATCACGCTCAAATGCTTCCCACTTTTTTCCAAGGCTTCTACCGTGTTTTCAAAGCTAGGTAGCGCCACCGCTTTGATTGCCTCAATTTCTTTTTTTGCGGCTGCTATAGCCGCAATAAATGCAGGTTGAAAATGACTGGGTGAAATCTCAGAAAATGGAGCAGTAGTAAAGGGAGTATGGAATGCAGAAAGTAAGGGATTGTTCATGTAATCGATAGAGGGAATCAATTGGTTTTACTTGGAATACAATCTCAAAATTACCGATTTATAGGGGATTTTAACTTGAATAAGCATGCATTTTCCAGTCCAATGTTTATAAAAAGACTAAGGCCAGGAATTCCTGGCCTTAGTTGATTTTAGTGAAAGTCACATGACATGGATTCCATACCGATAGGAGCTCCATCTGGGATGTTGAGCACTTGCTGAGGAGTCAATTCCTCAGGCAGGCTTAGGTAGGCCTCAATCTTTTGCTTCAAGTAATCTCGATGCGCTTGCAAGAGGATAGAGAATGAACCCGAGTTAGTGCTTA
>JBIIGH010000246.1:0-3401 GCA_044236565.1 Algoriphagus sp.
GACTACATCGAACTTCCCATCTTGGCCAAGTTTGTAGAAGTTGCTTTTTATTTCATCTGTAATGTGTGGGATTACCTGAACGGTTTTGCCCAAAAACTCCCCTTTACGCTCTTTGGTGATGACATTGTTGTAGATCCTACCTGTGGTGATGTTATTGCTTTGGGAGGTTTCTACGTTTAAAAATCGTTCGTAGTGTCCCAAGTCAAGGTCTGTCTCTGCCCCGTCTTCGGTCACGTAACATTCGCCGTGTTCGTAGGGATTTAAGGTTCCTGGATCAATATTTAGGTAGGGATCAAACTTCTGAATGGTAACACTTAATCCTCTGGATTGAAGCAATTTGCCCAATGATGCAGCGATGATGCCTTTTCCTAAGGAAGAAGTAACTCCTCCGGTGATAAAAATGTATTTCGTTTGTGAGGCCATAAGAAGCGGTGGAGGGGTTGAAATAAGTAGAATTCTTATGGGGTATAAAGGTAGAAAAATTTCATGAATAGCCCTTTAAAACTGCCTTGGAATTTTTCAGGAAAAGAAATTGGGTCCCCATCCGGAAAACTTAGAGAAATTGGGTGACTATTCGCATTTTGGTTAGGCGATTCTGAACAAAATGTAGACGGTGGGGATAATCGTCAACTACTGAGGGGTCACAGTTCAGCCTATATTTTTTTAACCTAAAGTCTACTTTTCTTAGGTTACTGCTACCTAGCTATTCCTAAAAATTAGGATTCAAAAACAAGGGAAAAATACGTGGAGCCTACACGTTAACTTCTCCGTGAGTTTGTGTTTTTCTTACATCAACTTTGTATAATAAAAAGGCCTTATAGCAATTTTAGGTTTTTATATTTTAAGAATTCAAAAACTATACCGGTAGACAAGGTGTTTATTTCGCTTTTCAAAAACTAAGGAGGCTTTTTGGGACTTGTTTTTTGTGTACTTAAACCTGAATAGAGTCAATTTTTATTCTACTTATGTGACTTTTTGTAGTTGATCGACAATAGGAAGTCGTTTGTTTGTATTCTTTTTAGAATTAATCTTTCAATTCTTGATTTAGTCCAGTAATCGCTTCTTTTGTAGTGTATTTGAGTAGTTGAACTGGATTCGTTTCTCTATTTAGTTAAAGGTTGAGGGCTGAAGTTGCTCCTATTTTGTTGGTTTTTATTATTGATAGTTTAATTCTTAAAATCTTTGTTTGAGTGAAATAGAAAGGGCCTTTTCTTTTTTTTAAACTTATTGAATCCATGAACCAGATGTATTTTTTATTTCATGTTAAAATTTATGTCTTTCATTTTGGCAGAATAAATAATCTATACTACATTGCGGGTCATTTTTAAACTATAAAACAAACAAAAAACATGAGAGAACTAATTAAAGAGTCCATTGTAGATTTAAAGAAATCCGATGGCTTTGTGTATGTAACTGCTGAAGGCAAAAAAATTGACCTTCACGAAGCTGCATCCAGAGGTATTGCCGTGACTCCAGTAAACCCGAAGGATGGCGTAATTAAGAAACTTGAATCTGCTGGGTTGTTTCTTACAGACACCAAATTCTTAGCAGACCTAAATGAGTTGATTGCATCTTTGAATGGAACTTCTACAGGTAAGTCTGAAGGCAAGCGTAGATCTTTTTCTGATATCGAGAAAGGCAAGATCTTGGAAGAATGGCAGAAGGTAGAAGCTGCTGGAAAAAAGACCAAAGCAGCATTTGCTCGTGAAATTGGTGTAGGTTACCAAACCTTTATCAACTGGTTGAGAGGTTAATTCTCAATACTAACACTAAGAAAGAGGACAGCGAAAGTTGTCCTTTTTTTGTTTGAAGTTTCCGTGTTGTTGAAATTATAGTCAAGTAGTCTTTACTTTTTGTAACCTAGGTATCTGCGAATGATTTTTTAGGATGGTAGTCTAGATAGATAATCTGTTTATTTTTGCAGCATGCTAGATCAGGCCAACATTCTTACACTTCTTAAAGAAAAAGGGAAAGTTTATATCAAAGAGGGCAGCGGAAAGGTGTTGTCCTTGCGTAAAGGCTCCCTTGCTGAACAGGAGCAGGTGCCAGGAGGGATTTACCTGCTATTTGATTTATTTCAAATCCGTACCCTTTGCGTGTCCTTCTCTGAGGTTTCGTTGGATATCGTTGATTTTGCTTCCAAACCTACCATTTATCAAAGTCCAGCAAATCCTCTACTTCCCAAAGGGGCAGTGGTGAATGGACTGGTTCGCTTTTCTTTAATTCGAGAGCCCAATTGGAATAAACTTTTATTTCAGATTGCCCATCCTGTACTTTTTACTGAAGAATCAGGAGTGGAGGCAGAAGTACATACTAGTCTGCTATTTCCGCTTTTTCATGCAGGAACTAAGGAGTTGTATTTAGGTCCGGAAGGAGAAGTAAAAATTAAGAAGGGATGAATTTAACGAATAGGCTGGATGAACATCCCATTTTTGCCCGCGTGGCGAAAGTGGCTGCTGAAGAAGGCCTGGAAACCTATGTTGTAGGAGGCTATGTGCGGGACTTGATTCTGGGCCGACCGAGCAAGGATATTGATTTCACCTGCGTCGGATCTGGGATTCAGTTGGCACAGGCGGTTGCGAAGACTTTTGACGAGCATGTGCCCTTGTCGGTATTCAAAAATTTCGGTACAGCCATGCTGAAATTAGACGACTGGGAGCTTGAGTTTGTCGGCGCTCGAAAAGAATCGTACCGACAAGAATCGCGCAAGCCCCTCGTGGAAGACGGCACCCTCCAGGAAGATTTGGAGCGGAGAGATTTCACGATCAATGCGATGGCCATCTCGCTGAATGCAGCGAATTATGGAGAATTGATCGATCCATTTGATGGAATCAAGGATATTAAAGCCAAGCAGCTAAAAACTCCCTTACAACCCGGAATCACATTCTCTGACGATCCGCTGCGCATGATGCGCGGGGTACGGTTTGCTGCGCAACTAAATTTTGATATTGAGGCAGAAACCTTCTTTGCGTTGACCACCCATGCAGCTCGACTTCAAATCATCTCTGCAGAGCGGATCATTGATGAGCTCAACAAAATTATCCAAACCCCAAAGCCTTCCTATGGCTTCAAACTGTTGTTTGCCTCCAAGCTCTTGCATGAGTTTTTTCCTGAGATGGTGGAGCTCCAAGGGGTAGATTCTGTAGACGACAAATCGCATAAAGACAACTTTTACCATACACTCCAAGTACTGGATAACCTGTGTCAAGCCTCTGATGATCTTTGGCTTCGCTGGGCGGCGATTCTTCACGATATCGCCAAGCCTGCCACCAAGCGATTTCATCCCAAGATCGGCTGGACCTTTCATGGACATGAGGACAAGGGGGCGCGGATGACTCCAGGAATCTTCAAGCGATTGAAACTTCCGATGGACGAGCGTATGAAATATGTACAGAAACTGG
>JBIIGH010000043.1:0-12840 GCA_044236565.1 Algoriphagus sp.
TGCTTTTTCTAAAAACTGGGTTCACCTTTTCCATTTCCAAAGACTTCGAAGTTTTCATTTTTGCAGGTGAAAAGAAAGCGGTGGAGTTCCTGCCCAACTATTTTAAAGCACCTTCCAGAGCAAGTCTTTCTGCTGCATCCGTTCAAGATGAGTTTGTTCGAAATCGACGCTACATCATTGGGGTTCCAGGTCCCGGAACAGAGGCAAAGCTTCAGGGGAAGGTGATTAGTTTGGAAAATAACCTCCCGATTGAGGGCGCGATTGTATTTGAAAAAGAGGCCATGCGCCAAGCCGTGACCAATAAGTCTGGGGAATTTGAACTGCTTGTTCCCAAGGGGAATAAAACCTTATTTATTCAGAATATTGGCGGCTACACCGAGCAGCGACTCTTGGATATTCAAGGGGATGCAACCCTTGAACTCAGTATTGGGGAGGGAGTTTTTGCACTAAATGAGGTTGTGGTAAGCTCTGGGGCCTTGTCTCAGGTAGCAAGACCAGAAATGGGAGTGCAGTCCCTTACGGTACAAGAAATGAGAAGACTTCCAGCGGTCATGGGTGAAGTGGACATTATTAAAGGGCTTTTGACCATGCCTGGAGTCAATACCGCTGGAGAAGCAAGTGTTGGTTTTAATGTGCGTGGTGGTGCTGCCGATCAGAACTTGATTTTGATGGACCAGAATACGCTGTTCAATCCTTCCCACTTATTTGGGTTTTTCTCGGCGATCAACTCGGATATGGTGCAAGGGGTGGAGCTATACAAGTCAGGAATCCCCGCCAGCCTTGGAGGGAGATTGTCCTCTGTGTTGCAGGTAACCCCTAAAAAAGGGCGTTCAGATAAAATTGGAGGCTCTGGAGGAATTGGACCAATGACCAGCAGGCTAAGTTTAGAGGGTCCTATCGGTGAAAAAACGACCTTTATTTTGGGTTCGCGCCTTACCTATTCGGATTGGCTTCTTGATTTCTTGTCGGATCGAATTGATTTGGGTGCAAGTAGGGCTGCTTTTTCAGATTTCAACGGTACAGTGGAGCATGAGTTGGGTGCAAAGGATAAACTTCGACTATCGGGTTATTTTAGCAAAGATTCCTTCCAATTTGACCCAGACACCGTATACAGTTATTCCAATCAAAATTACGCCCTGTCTTGGACCCATTACTTCAACGATGCCTTGGAGGCAACTTTCTCTGTAGGACAGGATGCCTATAATTTTGAAGTAGAAGGGGAAGATAACCCCTTAAATTCTTACCAATACCGATTTGACATCCGTCAGCAATTTGTAAAAGCACAATTCCGTCAAGAGAAAGGGGATCGGCACCTGCTGAGCTATGGGATACATGGCATTCGCTACCAGCTCAACCCAGGAGAAATCCTGCCTTTTGGGCCGGAGAGCGGTGTGATTTCCGATCAAGTGGCTCCCGAAACGGCCATGGACTGGTCCATCTACTTAGGGGACGAATTTGAAATCAATGATCAATGGGCGCTGAGTGGTGGATTACGCTACAATTTTTACACGTATCTGGGGCCACAAACCCTTCCCGTCTATGCGGAAGGTGAGCCTTTTCTGAAGGAGAACATTACTGGCGAAACGCGCTTTCAGTCTGGCGAACCAGTTCAGACCTATCATGGTCCTGAATTCCGGTTTTCAGCTCGCTACGCCCTCTCCAACCAATCTTCCTTGAAGGCAGGGGTCAATTCGATGCGGCAAAACATTCACTTGCTCAGCAACTCCTCGGTGATTACCCCAACTGATACCTGGAAGTTGAGTGATTCCTTCTTGAAGCCGCAGCGGGGTATTCAATATGCCCTAGGTTACTTTAAAAACATGAATCAAGGTGCTTTTGAGTTTTCTGCTGAATTGTACTACCGATCCATGCAGAATTTGCTCGACTACCGATCTGGTGCAAGCATCGTATTGAATGACCGGATTGAGCAAGAGGTGTTGGTCACTCAAGGAAAAGCCTACGGCATGGAACTATACCTCAAAAAATCAACAGGAAAGCTCAATGGTACTCTGGCTTATACCTACAGCCGCTCGCTGATGCAGACAGATCCTTCGGAGCAGAAGGAGCAGATCAACCGTTCTGAATGGTATCCTAGCAATTTTGATCAGCCTCATAATGCCAATTTTGTAGGGAATTTAGAGCTAAGTAAGCGTGTCAATGTGACCTTGGCAGGAAAGTACAGTACAGGTAGACCCGTGACGCTGCCTATTGCTAAGTTTAATTATGGGGGTTCGGAGCGCGTCTATTTCTCTGACCGCAACTCCTTTAGAGTCCCTGATTATTTCCGCATGGACCTTTCTGTTAATCTAGAGGGGAACCACAAAATTGCCAAACTTGCGCATGCCTCTTGGTCTTTTGGGGTGTACAACCTACTGGGAAGGGACAATGCCTACTCGGTCTATTTTGTGCCGGAGGCAGGCAAACTAAGAGGCTATCAGCTTGCGATTTTCGCCGAGCCAATTCCATTTATCACCTATAACTTTAGATTTTGATGCGAAAAGCCATAGGTTTTGTTTTTGTACTGCTCGCCACGCTTCTTGGGTGTAGGACTCCTTACGAACCGGAGGTGCCTGCCACTGAGCTAAGGGTGTTGGTTGTGGAAGGCTATTTGGATACCGAGGGTTTGAAAAGTGAGTTAAAGCTCAGTAGAACTGCTCCGCTAGGTGCTTCTTCTGCCTTTATTCCAGAGCTCCGCGCCAAAGTACTGCTCAAAAGTGCCTCTGGGCAAGTTTTCCCGCTAACCGAAACTGGTTTAGGAACCTATATTTTTGAACGGAATATTGATGAGAAGCAAAGCTATTTGCTTGAAATTGAGCTAAGCTCGGGTGAAAGGTATGTTTCCGAAGGTTTACAGCCCATTGTAACACCTGAAATTATTGATGCCGGATTTAAGCGGGATGAGGAAGGTGTGGAGGTATTTGTATCCACCCAAGGCAATGCCAATGCAGATGATTTTCTATGGACCTTTGAAGAAACCTGGATTTTTCGACCACGAATAAGAACTGCTTACATCTATGTGCCCGAAATTAAAAATGTTCGGGACCAAAAGGAGGCAGAACAAACTTCACTTTGCTTCAAGACCGAACCTAGCCCTGGGATCCTATTGGAAACAAGCTCTCGATTTAAGGATCAGGTAGTCTTTCAGAAAACTATTACCGAGATTCCTACTGATGATGAACGAATCATGGAACGCTACAGCATTCTTGTTTCCCAAAAAGGACTTGCTTCCAAGGATGTACCTTTCTGGGAAATTTTAAAGAAAAACACAGAGGACATCGGTTCGATCTTTAGCCCGCTTCCCTCTTTGATAGGAGGAAATATCAAAAGTTTGGATGCGGCCAAAAATCCAGTCATCGGACAAGTCAGTCTAGGGGTGATCCGTCAGAAGCGGATCTACATTAATCAAGTGCAGGTGAGCCCCTGGAATTACCTAGATCCAAAGTTTAACGATTGTGTTATCGGAGAAGAAGTTGTGTTGGCCAAGGATTACCAGGTGATCTTCGGCAATGGAGCAGTGGTGCCTGCACGGCCTTTGATGGCAGGAACTGCGATAATTGGTTATTACCCCTCCACAAAAAGATGTACCGATTGTAGCTTGTATGCATCTAAACTTAAGCCCATATTTTGGATAGACTAATTTCATGCAAACATTGAAGAGATATCTAAATTCTAAAAGCCAAAAAAGCGGACTAAATATTCTCATTTGTGGGTTGCTCTGCTTCCTTGGGCTCGTAGGTACTAGCATAGGGCAAACGGCAACTAACCAAAAGGAACAAGTTTATTTCCATACACCAAAGACGCTCTATTTTTCGGGTGAGAAAATCTGGTTTGAAGCCAAGGTCAGTTTGGGAGAGCGAGCCACTTCTTCGCAGGTCTTGTATGCCGAATTGGTGGATCGCAATTCCAATTCAATCACACATGTCAAAGTACCACTTCTATCAGGTGTTGCTTTGAATTTTATTCCAGTATCAGATCAAATCCCATCCGACCAGTACCTGTTGCGTGTGTATACTCGTATCAGTCCGTATTTGGATTTGAATCAAGGGATCGCACAGCAGTTGGTGACGATCATCAACCCGAAAATTCCACCCAAGGAAGTTGCGACCTCCAATCTCCAAATTCCACAATCTTCTAAGTCCTACGAAAAGGGAGCTGCTATCAATCTTGGTTCTTCGAGCAATATTGAAGGGCGGATTGTGGCTTCGGGAATTTCCATAGCAAATCCATTTTTAATGGAAGAGCAAAAGCTGTTGCCTGCTGAAGAAGTGTATGAAAATTTAGTTTCGCAGCCCTTGCTACCTGAACTTTTTGGTCATTTGGTTCAGGCGAAAGTGGCGTCCTTGGATACTGCGCTCACCTATTTTCTTTCCCTTCATGGAGCAAAAAGTGCCCTCTTTACAGATCATGTGGATGAGAAGGGGATGCTTGTCTTTGATGCTGGAGGCTTGCGGCATTGGGATCGTTTGATCTTGCAACTTGAAAACGGGGAAGAGATGCCCGGTTTGGAGATGATTTCTCCTCTGATCAAAACGAGCTTCCGGACGAATTTCAGTTTTCCTGAACTTTCCTTGGCGCAAGCTGATCTTGAATACCTTCAGCCCCTTCTCAAAGCAGCTGTGGTGCAGCAGGAGTATTTGGGAGTAGCTGACCAAGATTCTTTGGAAGTGGTCACGGGCTTTGTGGAAGATTACAGCTACAACCTGGACGATTACACTCGGTTTGAAGACGTGGAAACGGTGTTGAAGGAATATGTTCCTAGTGTTGCAGTTCGTCTAAAGGACAAAAAGAAAACTTTCCGACTTCTGGATGAAGCGGAAAAGGGTGTTTTTGAAACCAATCCCTTGATTCTAATCGATGCAATGCCTGTATTTGATTCGGATTTACTGGCCTCCTTCAATCCCAAATTTCTCCAACGATTGGAAGTGCTCAACCGTGAGTTTTACCTAAACGATCGCACTTATCCAGGTGTGCTTAGTTTTTCGAGTTATGCCAATAATTTTGGTTTATACCCCCTAGCACCAGCAGCACGGTTTTTTGATTATCCAGGGATTCAACCCTCGGTGATTCTGGATCGAAACCAGTTTGTACAGCCCTCCACAGCCTCACGAATACCCGATTGGCGAACGGTGCTGTATTGGCAATCTAGTGGTCAAGAAGTAAGTACTAAGCTACCCAACTTGGCAGGAACATTTGTGTACTGGGAGCAAGTGAATGTAGGCGGGAAGTTGACTGTTCGCCGCACATTTTTTGAAGTAAAAAATTAATTGGCTCTTGCAGTTAATGGGGTGATGGCCTCGCAGTGAGGCAAGTGGACTTAGTCGGGAATTAGGTATTCCATCAGCGTTTTTCCGTAACGTGTACGAATCAGGTATTGGCCTTGACTGGGAAGGTGGCTCAATTGGATTTCGCGATTGCTTTGAAGTGGGGTGCTGATCAGTAGATTTCCATCTAAGTCATACAGATACCCCAAGCCCTGCTCTAGGTCAGTGACTGCGACAATTTTCCGGGAGGAGCCAAAATCAAAATAACCTATCCAGGTCTTGCCTTCAGTCAAGGGAAGCGTCATCAGCAGACGCTGTTGACTATCAAAAAGCTGTGTTTTATTGAATTGTTCCAGGACCAAAAGGGAAGAATTACCTTTTTGGTCACTGAGACTTCGAAATTTATCGTCTCGATTTGATTTTTGTGCTTGGGTTTTCTTGATGATTTCCCCGGAAAAGGAAATGTCAAGGATTTCCCCGCCAGTTGTGACGGCTTGAAGTGTTGGGGTGCCTGTCTTATTGAAAATAAGCGGACTGGCAATTCCGTCTGGGAGTTTGAGTGGGGATCCGCTTCGAGATTCGCCTTTACGGCTGAAGAAGTGCAAGTCCCCAGAGATGCCAAGCACTACCATAAAATCACCTTTTCCTGGTACGCGAGCATGAAAGGGTGTACCATTGGTAGGTTCTCCTAGCGGCAAAGGGTTCCAGTTTTCCAAATCCTTTCCCGTTTTGTCCAGCAACCATAAATTACCCTTTTCAGTAGCTATAAAGTAGCGGTACTCTAGCGTTTGGTCATAGTCTAGCACGCTTAGATGGGTGATTTTTTCTCCAGGTATAGCTTTGGGGAATCCAGGCAAAGGTTCTCCTAGGCGGTCTATGGCATAAATACGATCTGCAGTAGCAAGCACAAGCTGTAACTTGCCATTTTTGAAATAATCAATTTGAAAGGTTTCGGATAGGATAGGGCCAGTTAACGCTTGGCTGTATACTTGCTCACCAGCTGAATTGATGACATACAAGACATGATTTTGGTCTTGGACTACCAGGTCTTCGGTGTTGTCATTGAAATTTTTGATTGCTTTGGGACCAAAAATTAGATTTTCAGGAAGCGCTACCTCTTTGCCAGATGCCAGCTCAAAAGATTTGTTTGCATCTACTGGAGCGACACCCTCACTGGTATAGCCCAAGATGAGTGTTGCTTCGGGTCCTTTTGAACTTTGGTGGATACGCAATCCCAAGCTGGTGAATGCCTTCAACGCTGTTTCGTATTTCTGGATAAATGTGCTCCAGCTAGGGTTGGTAGTTTGAACCCAACTTGTCCAAATTTTTGGAAGCAGGAATGTTTTGCTGTATCCCGCAGCGGGCGATAAACGGTTTTTAGTATCGGTTATCTTTTTTGCCCAGGTATTTCCTTGAGTATAATCATCCAATACGCTTCTTATGCCATTGGCTGAATTGCTCATCAGCAGAATCTGTCCCACTTGGCTGACAAAGGTTTGTTCAAACCCTACAAATCGTCCATTGAATAGGTGAGCGGGAAAATTCTCTTCAGGAAAAAACAAAATTTCTTTTTGTAAGTATTGCTCTGAAGGATCAAATTCAGTGGTGTCTCGGTATTCCTTGAGGATTTTCCAGGCTTGTTCTGGATTCTCCAGCTTTACTAGAAGGACACTATTTTTTTGAGATCCAGAGAGGGGCTCCATTTCGATAAAATACTGTTCTCCACTGAGGAAATCCAAAAATCCCCGATCGATTAATCGAGTTTGAACTTCTCCACTGACGGTAGATTTGGGAACAAAGGAACTGTTTCGAAGTTTCTGCGCTTCGTAATTATCCTTCAAGTTGACCTGGGTGATTGCTTGTGTCCGCGTGGAAATTAAGCTTTCAAATTCCGCAAGTTGAGCTTTCACAGAAGGCAGAAAATCCACTTCTGGAAGGCCTTGGATTGGCCCTTTAAAAACGAGTTGTTTGTCTTCAAACTTTAACTCCAAGGAAAGTAGAACATCTGTGGTCTTCAGTTCTTCAATTGCCGCTGAAGTTTTGGCGGCACTTACACCGTTGAGAAGGTTGACTAGCCCTTTTGAGGAAAGAATTAACCTGCCTAGGCCTTCTTTATTGGAAAGTTGTTCGCCTAGTTTGGTCGAAATTGGGTTTGCGTCTTCACTGAGGTAAAATCGAATGGCCTCTTCAATGACAAAAGAAGAGGAAGAGATGAGCAGCACATTATTGAGGACAGTAATGCTCCATTGGATGCTATTGTTTCCATCCAACACATCGTAAATCTCTTGCTCACTGTATTTTCGGGTTTGAAATCGGGTAGTTTTTGGTGCTTTGGATTTTAACTTGTCCAAAAGTTCCGCAGGGGAGCTGGATCCAAAATTCAGCGTGAATAGCAGACTAAATTTGTCGGTACCCACTGCATGATAGGATACCGTTACCTGTTTATTCCGTAGGGTCTTGGTCACAAATCCTGTTTCCCCAACTAGACTATCTAATGCGCTTAACTGGTTGCCTAAGGATTGGAATGCGGGAAATTGGGAGAGCGCCTCCCAGACGGGTTGGTTCTGGAGTTCTTGCCAGGAATAATCGGCTTGTTGGGTTTCAAATAAAAATACGGCATCATCCGAAATCAGTTCAAGGCTGTTGATGGTTCTGGACTTGATAAACCGTTGGTATACTTCATAGCCTCCCCAGCCAAGAAGGGATAGCACTAGAATGACCAACAAGCTTTTCCAGATTTTCAAGTTGCAGTATCGGGTAGAAATTAAAGAAGTAAAAAAAGACCTAAGCAACTTTCTTTAGGAAAGTCGCTTAGGTCATCGGTCTGGTTAAGACCAGTTTAGTTGCTCAAGCGATCCAAAACCTCCATCACTTCTTTGACGTGGCCTCTGGATGTTTCAAGTAATTGCTTTTCTTCTGCATTCAGATCCAGTTCAAGAACTTTTTCGATGCCGTTTTTGCCTAGGATTACCGGTACACCAAGGTAGCAGTCATCAATGCCGTATTCACCATCCAATTTGATGCATACTGGGAATACTCTTCTTTGGTTTTTCAAGATAGCTTCTACCATTTGGGCAGCAGCAGCACCTGGTGCATACCAGGCAGAAGTGCCCATCAGCTTCACCAATTCACCGCCACCAAATTTGGTGCGCTCAATGATGGCGTCTAGTTTATCTTTTTCAACCAATTCAGTAACAGGGATGCCCGCCACGGTGGTGTATCTTGGAAGTGGAACCATGGTGTCTCCATGGCCTCCCATCAGGATTGCTTGAATTTCTTTTCCAGAAACATTCAATTCTTCAGCGAGGAAGGCACGGTAGCGAGCCGTATCCAAAATTCCAGCCATACCCATCACCTTATTTCTTGAAAATCCAGAAGTTAAATGTGCTTGGTAAGTCATCACATCCAAAGGATTGGACACAACGATGATGATCGCGTTTGGAGAATATTTCGCTACATTTTCAGTAACTGACTTTACGATTCCAGCGTTGGTTTCGATCAAGTCATCGCGAGTCATTCCCGGCTTTCTTGGAAGCCCTGAGGTGATGACTACCACATCTGAATTTGCAGTTTTGCTGTAGTCATTGGTGCTGCCAACGGTACGGCTATCGTATTGATTGATGGGTGCTTTCTGCCAAATATCAAGTGCTTTGCCCTCGGCGATGCCCTCTTTGATGTCTACTAATACAATCTCTTCAGCTACCTCGCGATATGCCAATACATCGGCACAAGTGGCGCCTACATTTCCTGCCCCAACAACGGTTACTTTGCTCATGGTTATAAATTTTTTGGTTTGAATGCCTGTAAATCGGCCCTAAGTTAATAAGTGATACTTAGGAATTGAAACCGCTTCTGGATTAAGTTTGTTGCAGAGGCACTGTTTTTTTAATGTGCATCGTGTATTTTTTTTATGACGCACTACTCAAACATTTGCCGTAGGCTGAAGAACCCAAAAGACTCGCGGTAGGATCGGAAAAGACGCTGGTTGTTGGCATTGTAAAATTCAGCCAATGAGGTCATCATTTTTGCCTTAATTTTTGGATTGCTCTCAAAGATTTCCAGCAGAGCAAACTGTGGGACTACCAGTAATTCGGCTTCATCCGAGCTCACGAGTGCGGTGTAGGTTCTTTTCGAGTTTTCCAAGAGTGAATTTTCCCCAAAGGCATCCCCTTTTTTGAGTTGCATGATGGTTTCAAAGTTTTCACTTACATCTATCGTCAGGTCTACCTGGCCTTTTCGAATGAGGTAGAGGGCTTGGCTTGGGTCCTTGCTAAAAAAAACAACTTCATCACGCACGTATTTTCGCTCGTGCATGGTAGGCAAAAAGCGAGCAAGTTCTTGCTGCTTGAGTAGCTCGAAAAATTTGATGCCTTGCAGAAAGTCAAACATCCGCAATTCTTCGGGCTCATAGGTTTTGGAAAAAGGGTTTCTCATGGCTTAGCGTTTTTGAATGTGCAAGCATTTTTGGGTGGCAGGGCTCACTTTTGCCCAATCCGCAATTCGCATGCCCAGAATCCAGGCTATTTTATTTCCTGAAACTAGGACTTTCACCTCTTTTTTTAAGGCAAAAGGCACTTTATTGTCAATCAGGAAGTCGGAAATCTTCTTTTCGGATTGCATTCCCAATGGATTGAACCGATCTCCTTCCTGCCAACTCCGGATTTGAAGCGGAAACTCCAAACAGTCCAGATCCAATACTGCATTTGCGGGATTCCGATCGATTTCTTTTGGAACCTGGCCCCAGGTCAGTTGGTAGGCTCCGTCAGGGAGCGTAAGGGATGGAGTTCCAATCGAGAGTTCAACCGCTGGAAATTCAACAGGTATCGAATACAAAATCAATTCCTCTCGATCCAAACTGAGTTCGTACTGGGTACTTCGCAGTAATCGGCCTGGCTTGATTTCTTCCAAGCATTTGGATAGCGTCAAGGCTTGGTCGGAATTGAATCCGTACGGGCGCAACCAGAAATAAAGTAGGGTGGCAGCCCCAGGCAGGCTGTGAATGGCCTTGTAGGAGAGGAAGCTCATTCCTTGCTGTTCTCGGACATGTTCCTTCTTCCAAGCCTCAAATAACCCAGTAAATGCCTTTCCTGTATCCTTTAATCGTGCAAAACTTTGTAGCAGATTCTGTCGAGTATCAGGTTCGAGGTTGTAGAGTGCCGGCAATCCGCTATGCCGTAGTTTGTTTCTCTTGTAGTCGCTGGATGCATTGGAACGGTCTTCCCGCCAAGTTTGCTTGACTTCCTCCATGTAGGATTCAAGTTGAGCTCTGGAAAAGGGAAGCAATGGGCGAATCAGCCAGCCTCTACGCTCACTCATGCCATACAATCCCTCAATGCCGGTGCCTCTTGCTAGGTTTAGAAAAATGGTCTCCAGCTGGTCATCCTGATGATGCGCTAGGAGGATCCCTCCCAGATTTTGTTGGCTTCGAATTTCTTCAAAAAACTGGTAGCGGATTTCTCGAGCGGCCATCTGTATGGAAATGCCATTTTTATCCGCCCATTCCACTGTATCGGCCCGATGAATATGGATCAGTAACGAACGATCTTGGGCCCAGTTTTTTACAAATTCCTCGTCGCCATCGCTTTCTGTACCGCGCAATCCAAAGTTGACATGAGCCAGCTCTAATTGAATTCCCGATGCATGCAGTAAATGCGCCAAGGCCATGCTGTCTAGTCCGCCACTGCAGGCCAGAAGGTAGCGTTTGTTGGCTTCAAAAAGTGAGCTTTGTCGGATATGCGAGATAAAGGCGTCGTACATTAATCAAAAATAGCTTTTTCTGCTAAATTTGCCTCCATTACATCCTGTATGAAATCTCCTTTTTTCATTCTATTCCTTCTCTTGGTACTCTGGATGCCCATCCTTGGCCATGCGCAGTCCTCTTCGCTCTTGGAGATTCGAAGTGCGGATCTACTACAGGGTGCCAAAGGCTTTGAGCGCCTACTGGGAAATGTGAAAATGAAGCACCAAAATTCATTGATTGCTTGTGATTCGGCCTATTTTTATAGGGATGAAAATCGAGCACAGCTTTTTGGGAGGGTGCAAATCAAGGATGAGGTAGACCCCATCACCACGACCAGTTCCTACGCGGAATACGATGGTGCAACCAAGGTGGCCAAGCTTCGAAAAAACGTGGTCTTCACCAATCAGAAAACCAAACTCTACACTGAATACTTGGACTACAACCGAGAAACCAATGTGGCCTCCTATTTTGAGGGGGGAAAGGTAGTGGATTCGGTCAATGTCTTGACTAGTGAAGTTGGAACTTACGAGATCAATTACGAGCGCATTAGTTTTCAATACGATGTGGTATTGGTGAATCCAGATTACACGCTCAAAACCCAGGACCTAATTTATCTGACCATTCCAAAAACAGCCCAGACTCCTGGTTTGACGAACATCGTGTCCAAGGAGGGATACAATTTGGATGCACAAAAGGGTAGTTTTTACGACACCCAGCTCAAACAGTTTAAGTTTTTTGAGGGCTTGGTGGAGACAGAGAAGAGTCGGGTGAAAGCGGATGAGTTGTTTTACGATGAGCCCAAAGCCTACTATGAGGGCAAAAAAGATGTACGTGTTCTGAATAAAGAAAGAGAGCTAGAGGTGTTTGGCGATGTGGGCAACTATTGGGAAACTAAAAAATACAGTCAGATGTATGGGAAGGCGTTGGTGCGCAAGTATTTTGAGTCGGACACCCTTTTTCTTACCGCAGACACCTTGATTTCCCAGGATGGAGAAGCAGATTCATCCAAATTTTTGCTTGCCTTTCATCAAGTGAACCTAGTCAAATCCGATCTTTCTGGGAAAGCAGATTCCTTGTTGTATGCCTTTGGGGACTCGTCGATTCATCTGTACAAAGATCCTATTTTATGGAATCGCTCCAGCCAAATAGCGGCAGACAGCATGGTCTTTTACCTCAAGAATGAAACCTTGGATCGGGTATACATGAAGAACAAGGCCTTTGCAATTTTGACAGATACCTTGTTGAATTTCAATCAGATGAAAGGGAGAAAGATGACTGGGTACTTCAAAGATGGGCAGATGAGTAGTTTGTTTATCGAGGGGAATGGGGAGTCCCTGTACTATGCGCTCGAAGGAGATACCTTGACTCAAGGAATCAATCGAATCCTTAGCTCAACCATAGGACTGACCTTCGTAGATGGGCTAATCAAAAAATCAAATTTTGGAGTTCGACCCGACGGAAAATTCATTCCCGTACAGGATATTGATGAAAAGATGAGTCGGCTGGAAGGGTTTAAGTGGAGGGTGGAAGAAAAGCCTGCGCGAGCGACCATAGATGCCTGGCGTGAGGTGGTCGAAATTGATCCTACCTTACGAAATTTTTTCAACGAGCCGGAAGTAAAGCTGACCATGCCCACGCAAGGTCAGCTTCAAAAAGTGCTGCAAGAAAAGCCTGTCAAGCAGTCGGGCGGCGGTTAAGCAGCTAGTTCCACCTCATTTTTGAAACTTAACAACAATTAACCCGGTTTTGGGAGAAAACTTGTATCTTTTTAAATACATTTAACGTAAAGTTTCTAGACTTTATTGTACCCACATCAGACTTATTGAGTACCTAATTTTT
>JBIIGH010000247.1:0-3387 GCA_044236565.1 Algoriphagus sp.
CTTCAACATCTGCATGGCCAATTCTCGGTTGGCAAGCTGTGAGCGCTCCACTTGGCACACGACCACAATACCGGTAGGCTTGTGTGTCAATTGCACCTTGGTTTCCACCTTGTTCACATTTTGACCACCCGCACCTCCAGATCTGGAAGTATGGAGTTCTACGTCTCCAGGATTGATATCGATTTCGATCGAATCGTCTACTTCTGGATACGCGTACACCGAGGCAAAGGAAGTGTGTCTTCGTCCTCCAGAGTCAAAAGGAGAGATCCGTACGAGTCGGTGTACTCCTGTTTCTGATTTTAGAAATCCATAAGCCAATGGCCCTTCAAAGAGGAGTGTGGCGGACTTGATGCCAGCAACTTCACCGGGCTGCATGTCCATTTCACGAACTTTGTAGCCATTTTTTTCACCCCACATGATGTACATACGCATCAAGATGGATGCCCAATCGTTACTTTCTGTTCCGCCTGCACCTGGGTTGATTTCAAGCACTGCATTGAGTTGATCTTCTTCGGCAGAGAGCATTTTCTTGAGTTCGAGCTCTTCTACTGCGTCTCTACCCAATAAAAATTCTTTCTTAAGTTCCTCTTCGGTAACTTCTCCTGCGGTGAAAAATTCATACAGAACCTCCAAATCCTGAATTTTAAGGTCCAGATTTTCAAAGGCAGTGGTCCAGCCTTTTCTGGCTTGGATTTGTTTCATTGTTTTTTCAGCTTCTACTGGATTGTTCCAGAAATCAGCTTGGGCCGATACGGCCTCTAGGTCTTGGATTTCTACTTTCTTACGATCGTAGTCAAAGATACCTCCTCAAAGCCGATGTGCGGGCTTTCAAGTCTTTCAGTTGGTCTGAAGTCATCTGTCTAAGTTAAAAATGTGTTGCAAAAATCGGAAAAAATCTCGGTTTTACCAGCCAATACTCTTATTCAATTTCAAGGATGACGAGCTGCACCTTGTTTTTGTCTGAAAGCGTAAACGTTTTGTAGCGCAGCGGAAGCAATGCCAGCCCGGTACCAATCAGTAGAGCGGATGCTTTGGCAACGCCCGTATTGATCTTGAACTCTCCTTGTTTGATGAGACTGTTGACACCCTCTAACCCAAAAATCATGGCTCCAGCTCCTAGTGAAAGTTGGGTTAGATTATTCAAGGTTCGATTTCTTGGGTCTTTATTTCGAACATCGACAGCCACAATATCCGAAGGTTTCAAGATGTTTTCGCTTAGGTAGAGGTATTCAGTATCTAGGTTAACGATTACATCGGTGACAAAATATCCGATTTTTTTACTTTTATAGGTGATGGTTTCTCCAGGGTAAAAGCGAATCTGTGATTTTTGGTTGCTCCCTCGTTTAAGGAGTAAAAATTTTCTGGGTTGCTCTTGTGCTAGAATAGGTCCTACAAATAAACCAAGAATTAGGAGGGTAAGGATTACCGTTACTACTCGCTTGGCATTTAAGGAGGCTTGGTTCATCAGCTAGGCTATCAAATTGTGATTATCCACTGGTGATGATCCTGGAGTTCACCGTATTTGATGCCATCCAAGGTCTTGAGTACACGAGCTGAGAAAGCCTCTTCTGAAGGTTCAGGAAGCGAATAATCTGTTCCGTTCACATTTATTTTATTGATGAATGCAATGGTGGCGGCTGTGCCAACCCCAAAAGCTTCTTCTAGACTCCCATTTTTCAAGGCTTCTTCGAGTTCGGACACTGCTAGAAAGCGCTCCTCTACCGCTTGACCCCAGTCTTTTGCAAGTTGAAGTACTGAATTTCTTGTGATTCCCTTGAGGATGGTGCCGCCATGTGTAGGAGCGGTAATGAGTGTCCCCTTGATTTTGAACATGACATTCATGGTTCCACTTTCTTCGATTTGACTGTGGGTCTTGCCATCCGTCCAGAGCAATTGATCGTAGCCTTCTTTTTGAGCCAATTGAGCAGGATAAAGTGATGCCGCATAGTTTCCAGCAGCTTTTGCTTCACCAGTACCACCTTCACAGGCACGGGTGTAGGTTGTTTCTACCTTTACGGATACTGGCTTGGAATAATAGGCCCCAACAGGGCTCGTAAAGATCATAAATCGGTAGGTCTCTGATGCTTTGACACCTAGGTAATTGTCCATAGCAAACATGAAAGGGCGAATGTAGAGGCTTGATCCCTTTTCCTGTGGCACCCAACCCTTATCCAATGAAAGCAATTGTCTTAGCGCTTCAATAAAAACAGGTTCAGGTAGGGTTGGCATACACATCCTCGTAGCGGATTCATTCAATCGCTTCGCATTGGCTTCTGCTCGAAATACCAAGACTTCTCCCTGTGCATTTTTGTAGGCCTTCATGCCCTCAAAAATGGCTTGCCCATAGTGCAGCGTTGCGTTTCCTGGGTAAATCTCCATGGGACCATAAGGAACAATTCTAAAATCTCCCCAAGCTCCATTTTGATAGTCTGCCACAAACATGTGATCCGAAATGGACTTCCCGAAAACTAGGGAAGAGAAGTCTGTTTCCGGAAGTTTGGACTGGCTGGTTTTGGTCACTGAAATCGAAATGGTGCTCATAAAGAAGGGTGCATTTAGTAGTGCGAAGGATATTTTTCTTGCGTCAGATCGGGATTACCAACGCGGTTTCCAGGTTACTTCTTCAACTTCCAGCTCTTGCGCCATTTTTCGACCCAAAACAAATAGGAAATCAGAAAGGCGGTTGAGGTATTGGATGACTAGCTCAGCTACTGGCTCCTGGGAGGCGAGCTCAACGACAATCCGTTCGGAGCGCCTACAAACTGTTCTGGCCAGGTGGCAGAACGAAACCGCGGTATGCCCACCGGGTAAAATAAAGGCGGTGAGCATGGGGAGTTCAGCATCCATGGCATCCATTTCTTTTTCTAAAACTTCCACATCTTCTGGATGCAGGTCTGGTTTTTTTACCTTGTCTTTACCTGGGACAGTTGCCAAATCTGCTCCAATTGTGAACAGGCGATCTTGAATCGTTTTGAGTAGTTCCGATCTTTTTTTATTGACCTCTTGATCTCTGAGTAGGCCTATATAGGAGTTTAATTCATCCAAGGTGCCATAGGCATCTATCCGTAGATCTGATTTGGGTACTCGTACTCCGCCCAACAAAGAGGTGATTCCTTGATCCCCTGTTTTGGTGTAAATTTTCATAGCAACGATGAATCTATATGCTCTAAACGAAAACTGCCTTTGTGATTAAATTAGGCAGTTACTATACCTCGGGTTGGGTTTGGATTGACCTTATCGGACTCCACCAAACCATCTCGAAGACGTACGATGCGGTGCGCATAATGCGCAATATCGTCCTCGTGGGTTACCATGATGATGGTATTTCCTTTGGCATGGAGCTCGTGAAATAGTTCCATGATACCGTAGGAGGTTTTGGAATCCAAG
>JBIIGH010000044.1:0-12760 GCA_044236565.1 Algoriphagus sp.
TTGGGTATTCGCACTGGTCGCCCGAAGGCTTTCCATAGTGGCTTTAAGGTCAGGAACGATGGAGGTATCCGTCACCAAATCATTCATCAGGGTACCCTTTTTGTTAAGCTTGGCGCTAAATGCATTCAAATCCGCAATCATCTTGTTGCTATTTACGGATGCCCGCTCCAGGTTAGTCAAGATGGTTCGGAAATTTACAGCCAAGATAGAATCGGTCAGTACCGCACCTACAATCCCTTCACCTTCAGCTATTTTACCTGTTAGTATCTTCAGATCATTGGTGATGTCAACCAGGTTCTTGTTGTTTTCCTGTAAGGTTTCCATCATTTTATCCGTATCCAAAGGCATGATTGCCTCTAGGCGATCTCCTTCTTCTACTGGAGGATAATCGGTGGTACCTCCGTAAATGACAATGATTTTGTTTCCGATCAAACCATCGGAACTGATGGTTGCCTTGGAATTTTTACGGATAAACTCAGCCACTTTTTCTTCCACACTCAATTCTACTTCTACTTGTGAATCTCCGAAAAATTTGATTTTCTTAACTGTCCCTATTTTTACTCCGGAAAACCAAATGTTGTTGCCAGGCTGAAGACCTCCGATGTCATCGAATACTGCCTTGACATGGATGGCCTTGACAAACTTTTTCTGCTGCCCTCCCAAGGTCATGATGCCGAGGACGAGTATAACGATTCCAATCAATACAAATAGACCTACAAGTACAGATCGCTTATTATCTTGGTTCATGAGTTGATAAAATTATAATCGTAGAAAGATTTAATTCGCTGATCTTCAGCATGAGGAAATACCTCCTCAAAGGTACCAATCGCATTAAATTGCCCTTCAAGCAATACTGCCATTCGATCCCCTGTTTGCTTGGCACAGGCCAAGTCATGGGTAATCACAATGGAGGTAGTCTTGTATCGCTCGCGAACTTCATTGATCAGGTGGTTGATTTCCACACAAGTGATGGGGTCCAAACCAGCTGTTGGCTCATCGTACAACATGATCTCGGGATTGAGTACCAAGGTACGCGCGACGCCAATTCGTTTTTTTTGTCCTCCTGACAACTCAGCAGGCATTTGATTGATTGTTTGTGGAAGACCAACGGCTTCCAATAGTTCTTCAATACGAATGTTAATTTCCTTTTTAGTCAGGTTTTTGACATTCCGAACCAAAGGAAACTCCATGTTTTCGCGAACGGTCATGGAATCGTAGAGCGCTGAATTTTGGAATGAAAAACCAATTTTTAGCCGCATTTCATTCAATTCACGTACTCCAAGCTTGGAAATCTCTTTTCCCAACACTTTCATACTTCCACTATCTTGCTGTAACAGGCCAACCATAATTTTGATCAATACCGACTTGCCTGTACCAGATCGGCCCAAGACCACAAGGTTTTCCTCTCGGTACAAATCCAAATCCACGCCCTTCAATACTTCTAGCTCACCAAAGGCCTTGTACAAATCACGGATCACAACCACTTTTTCTCGATTCTCCATGGCTATTTGATTCGGAATAGGTTAATGATCTGAAGTGAAAGTAGCTCCTCAATAAAAATGAGGAACATGGAAATAACAACAGCAGCATTTGCTGCTTTACCCACCCCCTCTGTTCCTTTGGAAGAATTGTACCCTTTGTAGCACCCCACCATCCCGATCGTAAATCCAAAAAACAAGGATTTGATGATGGAAGCGAATACATCAAGAAAAGTTACCGAACTGAATACTTGCGCAAAAAACGTGGAGATACTTACCAGTTCATTGGCATTCACATTGATAAATGCACCCATCAAGGCCACAAAGTCAGTATACATCACCAGCACAGGAATCATGAACGTGGTGGCTAACACACGAGAAACTACCAAAAACTTATAGGGATTGGTCCCCGACACCTCCATGGCATCAATCTGCTCGGTTACTTTCATGGAAGCGATTTCAGCTCCGATACCCGAACCCACCTTACCGGCAGCGATCAAGGCAGTGACCAAAGGCCCCATCGCTCTAACAATCGCAATTGCAATCAAGGAGGGTAGCCAGGATGTAGCTCCAAACTCAGACAAGGAAGGGCGAGATTGGTTGGTAAATACAATCCCAACAATAAATCCAGTCAAGGAAATCAAAGGCAAGGACTCTACCCCAATACGGTAACATTGGTGGATGACTTCCTTAAACTCATAGGGTGGCACGAATACTTCTTGAAAAAATCGCTTGAAGAAATTCCAAGCATCTGCTAATCCCTTGAAGAAGGCATCTATTTTTTTTGAAAAGACATGCTTTCGCGTACCGGTCTGTCCTGCCATAGTTGTGTTCAGAGTTTCAAAAATAAGGAATAAAATCCAAAGGATGACCCAAAAACCTGCTTTTGATCCCTTATAAAAAAGCATCAAAAAATAGAAGCCCGAACGCCCCGCTTGATGAAGTCAAGCAGCCTGATTTTCTCCTCCAAAAGTTCCTTAAAATCTGAATCGTTTACGAACGATTTACAGGACGTATCCAGCCAACTTGTGGTCTAAATTCGAGGAGAAAAAATCGACAAATAGCCCTTTCAAAAAGGGAACTCAATTCCAGATTTCTTTTCGAAAAAATCGAATTAGAAGCGGTCCAAAATTCATCGGCAGCCGACAAGTATTGCAGTATAAATTCGACCCCGCTTCGAAAAAAAACAGGATGGGGTTAATCAAAAAAAAATGATCGGAGAGGAAATAGAAAAGCGCGGTAGAAACTCAAAGAATTAAGGACTAAATTCATTTTAGTTTAATCTAAATATTTTAGACTAAACTAATTTAGGCTTGATTAAATAACAGATAATAAACTATAAATCAATTATTTAAGTAAACCAGACGAATTCTTATGTTTAATAAAAAAATCAAAGTAAATCGGAAGAGGTTTCGTGCGGTCTATCGGTATCTCTTTTTTAAAAGTAAGCCAATTTAGCCATAGAATTCGGGCTTAAACCAACCGAACGCTCCCTCCAATTCCCCCCATTTTCTCCTTTCCATCCAATCAACAATTGAGCCAAAAATTTGAAGAGCAGTCTTCCAATATCTACGGAAATGAGGGCAAGATCCCCCTCTCCTCTCCTACTGAAATGACGAGGGAAAGCAGAAAAATAACAGCCCAATTGAACCCCCTTCTCTCCTACCTTCCACAGAGTTCTTGGTAGGCGCAGTAGCTGCATTTTTTCTTGTCATCGGTTTGATCAAAGGGCACCAAAGGATCCATAATTTCTTCGAGCAATCCTCGAAGTCCTTCCTCAAATCCTGCAGCAAAATCTCGGTAATCCGTCACCTCTGAATCCGCCAATTGAAGGAATGGGTTGAAGTCTTCCGAGTAGATTTCTTTGATGTTCATTATCCCCGGCTTCAGCGGAAGCTGGTTGGTCGGATATTGGTACTGGTAGAAAAATGCGTACAGAAAAGTTTGCATTCCTGCCTTGTTTCTTTTCTTGTCATCCCGATCAAAAAGCGAACCCAGGGAGGGTATCTTTTTGGTGTCCTTTCCTGTTTTGTAATCCAGCAGACGAACTACTCCATCTTTGATATCCACCCGATCAATCACTCCCCCCAACTCTACTTCTTTCGCACCTTCCTGCGTTTCGATCGACAAGTGCGCGATTAGTCCTTTCTCCAAGCCAATCACCCGGAAATCCCCATTCTTTTTGTCATAGTCCAGGATTGCTTCCATGTACTTTGTCAATACCTCTCGCGCAATTTGAAGTTGCCCGGTCAATAACAGCTCCTCTCCCTCCTGCTTCTTGTACAGCTCACGAAATGCTCGATCTACTGCTGCAGGCACCTGAGGTAGCAATCTGTCAATCGTGTGCCCATCGATGTCTCGAAATGTCTCCTCCTCCGAGATTTCATACAAAAGTTCAATCCCTTTGTGAAGTAAGGTCCCAAAAGTCATGGGGTCAATCGTGGTAACAACCTCTTCAGGTTCCTTCAATTCCGCTACATACCGGAGGTAAAACCGCAGGCGACAGTCCAGATACATGTTTAACGCAGAAGCTGAAAAACGCTTTTCAGCAGTTTCTTCACCTGCTGGCTTGAAATAGCTGGCTAAGCTTTTGAGCATGGCGGGAGTCTTTTCTAACGTAATGGGCTGATTGGGGGTAAGATTGACAGGTACCAGTACAGACTGTGGCTTTGCTATCGGAAGTTCTACCCGCATCTGCTGAATAAATCGGCTCATTTCACTGGATTTGCCCTGCTCCCCAGACGTGGCATAGATCAAGTGGACCTCCTCTGCTCGATGGAGCAATCGGTAAAAGGTGTAGGCATAAATGGCGTCATTTTGCTCCTGAACAGGCAAACGAAACGCTTTCCGCAGGTTAAAAGGAATCATGGATTGAATTCCCCCACCAGGAGGAAAGCTTCCTTCATTCACATCGCAGATAATGACACGCTTGAAATCTAGATTTCGAGACTCCAAAACCCCCATGACCTGCAAGCCTTGAAGCGGTTCTCCTTCAAAAGGCAATTTGAGATCTCGAAACAGTTTTCGAAATAAGCTGAGCAAAAACTCTACTTTAAGTTTATTGGTGCCCCTAGCCTGGAAGATTTCCTTCACCCGATTCAATTGCTTGAAGGCTTGAAACAAATAACTTTTTTGGGTAGGGTCTTCCTGAAGTTCTTTGGCCAAAAACTGAATAATTGCAAGCAAGTAATCCAAAAGTGAATCCGAACCTACCTTCTGAAACACCAAGGCAAAGAGGGTATTTTCTTTACTGACAAGATCCAGGGGTACATCTACCCAGTTTTCATTCTGAATTTTCTGAGTGGCTTCGGAGGCCCAAGCTGCATCTGCTGACTGCAAGTAAGAATAGGCCAGCAGATCCAAAACGGGTTTGTGGTAAAACGTCACCACTCCCTCTTTGCTTTTCGCATAGCGCTGCAAATCCAACACCGCATCCAAAAACGCATATATGGGAGCATTTCGCATGGGATAGCCCATCGTCACGTTGAGCTTGGCAATCACTTCTGGAAGCTGATGCAGCACTGGAAAAAGCAACTGCTCGTCGGGGAGAATAATCACGGTCTCCTCCAAGGCCTCATCTGCGCCCACCTGCTCCAAAAGTTTCCCTACCAAATTGGCTTGATTGGTTTTTAAAGGAATGGAATGGGTATGAATTTGCGCGCCTTTGTCTTTGATTTCGGCAGGGATCTTTTCTGGGAAGGTTTTTCCCAAAATTGGGTCTTTGAGGTAGTCCCTAAAAAACAATCCTGCTTCCTGCAAGGGATCGTCCAAGTAATAGCGGTCTACATCCCAAAAAATCTCGGCACCATGAGCCTTAATAAAATGGGTGATAATCTTTTCTTCCGCTAGCGTAAAGGCATTGAACCCTACAAATACGAGCTGCTTATTGGGTGGAGCAATAGTGCTAGTATTTTCAGCCACCTGCCGGTACAATTGCCCCGAATAGGCCAATCCACTGGCTTGGAGCCTTTCTTGAAATCCTTGGTACAGCAAACCCAAAATTTGCCAAAACTTCAGAAAGCGTTCTTTCTCCGTTTCATTTTGCCGCTCAAAAGCCTTCCAAAATTGTGCAATCAGCGCGCGTTGCTCCTCGGTGAGGAAACTTAAATCGGTTTCAAATTCCTTGATTTCTGCCAAATAGGCATACACCTGATTTACTGGAGCAAGGAATTGATCCAAGTCATTGAAGTCCTTCAAAATCAACTCGCCCCAATGGAAAAAGCGATCAAAAGGCTCAGGATCCTTTTGCAATTGCCGGTACTCCTCATAGAGTTCAAATACCAAGGTGAGCTCATCTGTAGGTGTATTGCCTGCCAACTGGTATACCAACTGCTCAATGGTGAGCACTTCTGGCATCCAAACGGGCTGATCAATGAGTTCCCCCAAGTACTTGGTAAAAAATAAACCTGCACGTCGGTTGGGCAATACCAGCCGAATGTCTTTCAAATCCCTACCAGAATCCAAAAGTGCTTTAGCAGTTTCTTTCAAAAAAGGGATCATAGCGCAATAATTTCAGTGGGTTCAAGGTAACAGAGGTACCCTTTTACAGGCAGCTGGGTCAAGGTTTGTACTAAAGCCATGTATTCCTTCACCTGAACTACATGGGAATCACGCTTTATTCCGGTTTTAAAATCAATGACCAATGCGGCTTCTTTGGTGATAAGAATTCGATCTGGACGTTTCTGAGCGCCTCCTGGGACCAAAATACCCTGCTCGGTCAGTGTAGGGAAGTCGGGATCAAACCAAGCCTTCACCTGAGGCAGCGCAAATAGCTGCTCCAACTTGAGGGTAATTTGTGCAGCAATATCCGCTTCCCACCGTCCATCAAAGGTGTATTCCTTCACAAGTCGAAGGGCATCCTCCAAGCCTTGGGCGGAAGCCAAAATATCGTGAATGACTACACCAAAGTCCCGTTGTTCCCGAGCACGAATCCCCTCCGAAGAAAAATCCCAAGGATAGGTCTTGGTCTGTAACTTGGATTTCCAATCCATGCATTCCCAGCGTAACGCCGGAGCATGAGCTGGCGCTTCACCATCCCCAGGGATCACTGCAGGCCATTGCCCCCAATCAAAGGTTAGGGACTCTGCATTCCAGGAGGAGGAGCTTTCCTCACCAAACTGAAATCCTCCCGAAAATAGGCTGTACAACAGGTTACCTGTACGGGTCGGCGATGCTTCTTTTTTAGTTTTAGAGATCGAATAGGTACTGAAGCCGAAGAAAGCCTCTTCCGCTCGCGTAAATGCTACATAAAGCATGTTGAGCGAGTCCAAATAGGACAGACGAACCTCTTCGTCGTAGGCTCCAGCAAAATGACTGTCTTTCAAAAGGCTTTGGTGCGTCAAGGGAACCACGGTCTGCATGCCATTTTCCGCTTCAAACGGAGCCCAAAGGATAGGCGCTTGAAGTCCAGAGGATACAATCCCCCAATCCATAAAGGGCATCACCACCACCTTAAATTGAAGCCCTTTGGCTTTGTGAATGGTGAGAATGCGCATGGCATCGTGATCCTCTGGAATTTTTACCGTACGCTTCTTTTTGTTGAGCTCCCACCAATCCAAAAAGCCAAGAAGATCTGCACGGTTCTTTTTTACATAATCAAAGACCGCCTCTTTGAACCCAGACACATAGCTCAGGTCCTGTTGCTTTTGTGTGAGTCCGAGAAAAGTGAGTCCCTGCTCCACCAATTCAAGCAAGGGCATCTGTTGGAAGCTCGATTGCCGCTGCAACAATTCGGTTTCTTTCGCTTGCAGCTCGACAGGAAGGCCTCTCACAAAAAATAGTTCATGGCTCAGGGGAATGCCGTGAACCAAAGCATAGTATTGCCAAAGGGTTTTTAGCGCAACGCGATCCGATGGAGCACTCAAATAGGTTAAAAATCCAAGCACGCATTTGACTGCACTCGATTTATCGATAAACAAGGATTCTTCTGAAAGTACATCAAATCGGTAATCAGTTCCAATTTGGGTACGCTGCACCTCCATAAATGCATCAGCTAAGATTGCACCCTGCCCGTTGGTCCGAACCAGAAAGGCAATGTCCCGCAAAGCATAGCCCTGATCCTGCAGCTGCATCACTAGCGTAGGAAGTTTTTCCAATGCACCCAATTCGACTTCCTCCTCGTCATTCTCATCTTCGGATGATTTATCCGAACTAGTCTTTTCAGCAAACTCGAGATGAATTTTCCCTTTAAAGGGTTCGTCTTTTTTAAACTCAGGAACCTCCTGACTTACTCCAGCAAAGGCTTGGGAAAGCTTATTTTCAGGATCTAAGCCATAATGTCGCTCCATTCCCAGTTCCATCAATCTCGGCAATTGTTCGAACACCGAATTGTTAAATGCGATGATGTCTGGCAAACTGCGGTAATTGACGCTGAGATTTTTGACTTCTACAAAGTCTGGATGAATCTGCTCTTGAACTTCTGAAAGCAAAAGCTCCAATTTACCTCCACGCCAGCGGTAAATAGACTGCTTCACATCACCAACCAGAAGATTCGTATGCCCTGAGGCAAGGGAATTTTCTAGCAAGGGCTTGAAACTCGACCATTGGAATTCGGAGGTATCCTGAAACTCATCGATCAAAAAGTGTTGGTATTGGTTACCAATTTTTTCATACAAAAACGGGGCTTCATTTTCACGGGTGATCTCAGCTAGGAAATCATTCACATCTGAGATCAATAGGATCCCTTCTTCATCCTTAAGGTCTCGCAACTCTACAATTAAATTCCGAAATACCCCGAAAGCATTCAGGTTCTTCTGGAGCGAAGTGTAGGTATTCCAAACCTTGACCTTTTCAGGCCAAGAATGCACTAGTTCGCCCAAACCCGCTGCATGTGCATTGCGAATAGCGTTCTCTAGAGGGGATTTTTTGGTAAACCAACTCACAATATCTGGCAAATCCCGATGCATAGTTACTGTATGGTCAGGAAAAGGAGATTTAGGGTTACCGAGTAGTCCAAATTTTTTAGCAAAGCTAGTGCTACTTCCTTTGAAATCAGTCCATTCCAATCCAAATCGTACCCGAATATCCTCTGCTTCCTGCCACTGCCTTTTGCCCTCCACAATGAGCGCCTGACGAACACTTGAAATCTGTCCTTTCAGTTCGGGTAAAAACCCAGCTTGACCCACGCTTTCTTGAAACACCGCCCGGAAGGCCTTAAATCGCTCCTGAAAAATCTCTTTTCCAAGACCTTTAATCCCCACGCGAATGTCCCAAGACTTCCCATCCAATAACTGCTCCTCTGCGTAGTCTATCAACCAACTGCGTAATGCTGGATCCTCCGCTACTTTTTCTACGATTCGGTCAACCAACTTCTCTAAAACGGCATCGGTATCCATCTCCACATCAAACTTGGCCTGCAAGTCCATCTCTCGAGCAAAGGAGCGAATGACCTTTTGAAAGAAGGAATCGATGGTGCTGACTGCAAAATGTCCATAGCCATGAAGGATATGTAGCAGTGTCATGCGCGCGCGAAGCATCAATTGCTCCTCATCCAAGTCCAGATGCCTCATCAGTTCGTCATCCAAGGATTCTCCTGGCTTCACCAACCTACTTAGACGCTCCAAAACCTCCACGATACGCTCCTTCATCTCCTGGGTGGCCTTATTGGTGAAGGTCACTGCCAAAATCTGTCGGTACCCTGACTTGGGATTTTTCAAAGCTAACTTCAGGTATTCCAAGGTTAGCGTATAGGTTTTGCCCGAACCAGCCGAGGACCTGTAGAGTAGAAAGGGTTTGGTCATAGAAAAAAAATTGAACTCGAATATAGCCAACTCGAGATGCAATCCCTTTCAGGAAATTCTAATTTGACAAAAAATGTCGTTTTTCAGAAGAGAAGAAAGTTAGACGCTGCTTTGCTTAGCGCTTCAAGGCGTTCCACAAAATCTCAATGGGATGCAAAGCCCTCCTACCTGTGCCATCACTGATCTGGTGACGACAGGAGGTGCCTGGAGCTGCAATCAAGGTATCTACCTCTGCCTTTCGAACTGCTGGAAACAAGACCAATTCCCCAATTTGCTGGGAAACAGCAAAATGCTCTGCCTCATAGCCAAAGGAACCCGCCATCCCACAGCAACCGCTCGGGATAGTTTCTACCACATAGTTGACCGGTAGCGTGAGGATTTTTTGTGTCCAAGAAAGCGAGGAAAGCGCCTTTTGATGGCAATGCCCATGCAACTTGATTTTTTGCGCTCGCGTGGTGAATTCCTCCGGTTTGATATTGCCTGCGGCTACTTCCTTACCCAAAAACTCATCGATAAGCTGCACGTGGAATTTGAGCTTTTTAGCTCCCTCCACCCATTCTGGACCCACAATGCGGGGGTATTCGTCCCTGAAACTTAAAATTGCCGAAGGCTCCAACCCAATCAAGGGTGTATTGCCATCGATCAAGTTTTCAAAAATGCGCACATTGGCTTCCGCATGTTTCTTTGCCTTGAGCAGCAATCCTTTGGAGAGTGCGGAGCGCCCACTTTCTTCATGATCCACTACCTTGACCTCGTAGCCCAACTTTTTCAATAGCGAGATGGCCTTGACACCAATTTGGGTGTCGTTGTAATTCGTAAACTCATCCACAAAAAAGTACACCGTCTTGATCATCTTGGGCGGGGCCGGAAGAATGTGGTAATTGTTTTTATACCAAGCTCTCAAGCTTACCGAACTGATCTCGGGTAAATTTCGGGTGGGAGCCACGCCAAGAATAGCCTTCAGGATTCCACCAGTAAGAAAATTGGTCAATAAAAAGTTGGAAACCACCGGAAGCAAGGAACCCAGCTGGTTTAGTTCATTGATGTAGGCGAAAGCCTTGGATCGAAGCGGTACTCCATGTGTCTTCTGGTACTGGTACAGGAATTCAGCCTTCATACTGGACATGTCGACATTGGATGGACATTCTGCCGTGCATCCTTTGCAACTCAAACACAGGTCCAATGCCTCCTTGATCTCGGGATGATCAAAGGCATTTTCTTTTTTGTCGAGGGTCAGAAACTCCCGAAGCGTATTGGCGCGACCACGAACAGAATCCCGCTCGTTGCGAGTAGCCATAAAAGAAGGGCACATCGTGCCTCCTGATCCAGGTAGCTTGCGGCAATCGCCCGAACCGTTGCACTTCTCGGCAAGCCTCAGGATGCCTCCAGCCGCTGAAAAATCAAATACCGTCTCTGGATCAGGAGTATGCATCCCGATCTCGTAGCGAAGAAACTGGTTCATCGGAGCCGCATCGACAATTTTCCCTGGATTGAAAATATTTTTGGGATCCCAGGTGTATTTGATACGTCGGAAGAGCTGGTAGTTTTTCTCCCCTACCATCATCGGAATAAAGGCCGCGCGCACGCGACCATCTCCATGCTCACCTGATAGCGAGCCCTGGTACTTCTTTACTAGTTTGGCCGAAGCCAGGGAAATCTGGTAAAACTCCTCCACATCTTCGGCCTTTTTCAAGTCCAAAATGGGGCGCATGTGAATTTCTCCAGCGCCGGCATGTGCATAGTGAACTGGGTTTTGGTTAAACCCTGCCAATATCCCATCCAACTCATCGATGTAGTCTGCCAAATCCGTGATGTCCACCGCCGTATCCTCAATGCAGGCCACCGCCTTGGGATCTCCAGGGATATTTCCAAGAAGACCTAGTCCTGCGGCTCGAAGTGCCCAGGCAGAAGCTACTTTTTCGGGTTCAATGATGGGATAGGCATAGCCATAACCTGCAGCTTTCAAGTCCGCAATCAAGGCCTCTCCTTTTGCCATGGCTTCTTCCAAGGTCTTCCCACGAAACTCAATCATGAGAAGCGCTTTGGGATCTCCCTCCACGAAGTAGCGGTTTTTGGAGTACTCGATACTTTCCTTGGTGCAGTCTAGGATTATTTTATCCATCAACTCTACAGCAGTAACCTCATGCTTCATCGCTACCTGAGCCGACTTCATGCTCTCGTGGATACTTTCAAAATGTGCTGCCACCACAATCTCAATGGGATCTGGAAGTGGATCTAGGCTGATTTTGATCTCGGTGGTTACCGCCAAGGTTCCCTCCGAACCAGACAATAGCTTGCAAAAATTGAAATTCTCCGTTCCCTCAAATTGAGCAGCTTTCAAAAGCTCGTCCACCGCATATCCTGTATTGCGGCGGTGAATGGATTTTTTGGGAAACTGTGTATGGATTTCAGCTCTAGCTTCGGGGGAACTTAGCTCTTCAAGAGCTTGTCGATACAGCGTGCCTTCTAAATCTTTTTGCCCGCACTTCCGCTTAAAGTCCTCCGGTGACAAGGCTCGAAAGACAACTTTTTTTCCATCACTGAGGATGGTATTCAAAGAGATTACCTTGTCTCGGGTGACGCCATACACGATGGAAGTAGTACCGGAAGAATTGTTGCCCACCATCCCGCCGATCATCGCACGATTGGCAGTGGACGTGATGGGAGAGAAAAATAAACCATGCGGCTTCAAAAAGCGGTTGAGTTCATCCCGAACCACCCCAGGCTGAACCCGCACCCAACGCTCTTCGGGATTTACTTCCAGGATTTGGTTGAAATGGGTAGAGACATCCACTACGATGCCATTGCCAACGCACTGCCCAGCGAGCGAGGTTCCAGCCGTACGTGGGATCAGAGAGGTGCCCTGCTCAGTAGCAAAGGCAATTAATTTCTGAATATCCTTCTCCGTCTTGGGAAAAGCGACAGCCAATGGAATCTCCCGGTATACCGAAGCATCGGTCGCATAGAGCGTTTGGGTAAGTCGATCCCAGTGAAGTGTACCCTCCAATTGGGTTGCTAAATTTTCTAAAAAAGGAATAAGATTGGGCTGGTCTGAAGGCATCTTCAAAATTAGCTTTCTAAAGGAAATTTTTACGAACTAATCCTCAAAAAATTATGAACCTTCAAGTGCTCTAAAAAATGAAAAACTGAAGGTTGAATTTCAGAATATCCACTTCCTCCTTCAAGAATGAAAGGTACTCAGTGGTTGACTTCAGACAACCCAAAAAAGCCTAAAATCGCATTGGACTTAGGTTCATTTTATTGAAATGGAGAGTCTTTTTCCTTGGCCATCTGCTTGTAAACGATGCCGTCGAGGATTCCTGGTATCCATTTGTTGAGAAATACTGCAAGCTTCCCTTGAGTCGTCAACACCAAGTCTCGCTTTCTTTTGGAAGTAGCCTGAAGGATATGGGTAGCTACTTCTTCGGAGCTCATCATCTTGGATTCGTCGCGGGGGGATTCTCCTTGCGAACTTCCATCCGCAGTCAGCGCAGTATTTCGGATATTGGAAGACGTAAAGCCTGGTGCAACTACCAATACGTG
>JBIIGH010000045.1:0-12747 GCA_044236565.1 Algoriphagus sp.
TCGCCTCAGACTTTCACTTGGGTGCCCCAGATTTTCAATCTAGTAGGGAGCGGCAAGCACGAATCATCGCTTGGCTAGACTTCATCGCGGATGAGGCTGCGGCGATTTTTTTGGTGGGTGATATCTTCGACTTCTGGTTTGAGTACAAGGAAGTGATCCCAAAAGGGCAGCTTCCATTTTTGGCGAAGCTCTCCCAACTTCGTGACCGAGGGATTCCTATCCTTTTTTTCACGGGCAACCATGACCTATGGATGCAGGATTATTTCACCCAAGAGCTCGGAATCCCCGTGTATACCCATCCCATCGAAATCCTAGTAGAAGGAAAAAAAATCTTGGTAGGCCATGGAGATGGCTTGGGCCCTGGAGATCCCACCTATAAAGTGCTTAAAAAAGTATTTACCAGTCCGATAGCCCAGTGGCTTTTTCGATGGACCCATCCCGACATTGGGGTTGGCTTGGCACGTGCCTGGTCAGGCAAAAGTCGAATCAGTAACAGCAGTAAGGATGAACAGCGATTTTTAGGGGAAGATGAATGGCTCTGGGCCTACTGCAAGGAAATAGAGCAATCGGCACCGCATGACTACTACATCTTTGGTCACCGCCATCTTCCGCTGGAGCTCCCTGTTGGCCAAAGCGCTACCTATTTCAATTTGGGGGAATGGGTAAGTCAAAACACTTATTTAGAAATGAGTTCGTCTGAAACACAATTGATGACTTTTTCAACTATTCCTTCCCCTCATGGCACTAGGTTTGAAAGTAACAGCTATCAGTAATTGTGAGTTAGCGTCTATTTCTTATTAGCTCTCCAATGTAGTTCATGGCCTTGTCGAAAGTTTCAATTCCATGCCCCACCTTCGAATAAATTTTCACTTCTTTCAAGGACTTAATTAGTCCTTTGGCATGGTCAACTGATTTCTGAAAAGGAAATAAAAGGTCTTTGTCCCCCAGAAGCAAATAGGTTTCCACCTGCACTTTTTCAAGTTCCTTATTCATGAAATAAGGCTTTTGCGTTTTATCGATGTATCGAGCAATGGCGAAAACTTCATAGTCAATAATCATCTTCTCTGAAATGCTAGAAAGCTGATGATTGGGCTTTGAAAAGACTGCTTGATCCAGAAATTTGGACACATTTTTTTCGGTAGTAACCAGAATTGGCAAAAGATTGTAGTAGAGATTTTTGAGCGTGAGTGAAAAGGGTTGCAAGCAACCTGGGTTAAGTAAAAATGCAGCCTGAATTCTTTCTGGGCTTACCATTCCAAATTTCATGCAAATCAATCCCCCAAAGGATGCACCAGCAATGTATGCTTTTTGGATTTTTAACTGGTCAAACACTTCAGTAGCCCAAACACCATAATCCAAGGAGTTGATGTCGGGTGTATTCCCTTCACTTAAATTTGGTAGGCCATTGGTTTCTACCATAAAAATTCTCAATTCTTGGCCCAGATTATCCAGACCCTTATCAAAGTCCCAGAACAAGGAAGTAGTTCTTGCACCTGGGAAAATCACTAAGGTATTGGGAGGATTTTCGCTTGTTTGATGACCCCAAACCATTGTTTTGCCAAGGGAGGTCTGAATTTCATATCGCTCGTACTTCCTTCCGTTATTTTTTTCCAACTGACCAACCCAATTTTCAAAGTAAGCATGGTCCGCTTTTTCATCTTTGAATTTAGATGTATTATATAGTTTCATTTTTTGAACTATTTATTCTTTAAAAACATAAAAATAGCTCACTGGAATTGCCAGTGAGCTATTTTTTGGAATCCTATTTAGAAGATTTTTTCAAGTTCTTCCTTTTCATAAAGAAAAGTTAGTTAATGGAAACGAGTTCAATATCAAAAATCAAATCTTTTCCTGCCAGCTCATGATTGGCATCTAAAGTGATTTTCTCCTCGTCCATATCTACGACCGTGACCGGCATGGGCTGTCCGCCTGGACCTTGAAGGGTCAACTGCAGTCCGATCTCTGCTTCGATATGTGGTGGCACCTCCGACAAGGGTACGTCAATCATCATGTCCTGACGGCGCTCTCCATAGGCCTCTGCCGCAGGAATAGTCACTGTTTTTTTGTCTCCGATCACCATCCCATAGACTGCTGAATCAAAGCCTTTAATCATGTTGCCATCGCCAAGCGTAAAACTTAGTGGTGACCTGGAAACGGAGGAGTCAAAAATACTCCCATCTTCCAATCTTCCGGTGTAATGGACGGCTACAGCATCCCCTTTTTTAGCTGACATTTGATTCAGTTTTAGTGAAGCCCAAAGGTAGGAAAAATGCTCAGGCACCCAAAATCAAAAAAAGTGTCCGATAACCGGATAAAATCGTACATTTTCGGACATATTTACCGCGCCAAACTAGGTTATGGGGATCCAATCCCTGTTGGCACTATTTTTCTAGGGTAAATACAAAACAACTCCCATGGAACAGCAACTCGGACGTATACTCATTATCGATGACAACGAGGACTTACTTTTTGCAGCAAAAATGCTGTTGAAGAAGCATGCCAAAGAAGTACACATTGAAAAGGACCCTCGACGGATTCCATTTTTGATCAATACCCAAAACTTCGATGTGATCCTGTTGGACATGAACTTCCGAGAAGACACCACCTCGGGCAAGGAAGGATTCTATTGGTTGAACCAAATTAAAGAGATCGATCCCAATGCCGTCGTGATCCTGATCACCGCTTTCGGTGATGTGGAAATGGCCGTGCAGGCGCTAAAAGAAGGGGCAACCGACTTTATCTTGAAGCCTTGGCAAAACGAAAAGTTGGTGGCTACCCTATCTGCTGCGCTCAAACTCAAGGAGAGCTATACCCAAGTGGATAAGTTGAACAAAAAGCAAAAAACCCTACAAAGCGATCTTAAAAAGGACTACACGGAGATCATTGGACAATCGGCCTCCATGAAGAATATTTTTTCCATTATCGACAAGGTAGCCTCCACGGATGCCAATGTCTTGATTTTAGGAGAAAACGGAACCGGAAAAGAGCTCATCGCTCGAGCAATTCACGAACGCTCCCTGCGGAACGACGAGATTTTTGTAGGCGTAGACATGGGTTCCATTACAGAATCCTTGTTTGAATCCGAGCTCTTTGGACACAAGCGAGGTGCATTTACGGATGCCAAAGAAGACCGAGCAGGAAGATTTGAGGTGGCAGATCAGGGCACTTTATTTCTGGATGAGATTGGCAACCTTTCCATGCCTTTGCAGTCCAAACTGCTCACCGTGCTCCAAAAACGGGAAGTGACCCGCATCGGGACCAACCAGTCCATCCCAGTAGATATCCGATTGATCTGCGCGACGAATATGCCCGTGCATGACATGGTTGGAGACAATGCTTTCCGACAGGATCTACTCTACCGCATCAATACCGTAGAAATCTACCTGCCCCCGCTGCGAGAGCGACAGGATGACATTCCGCAGCTTGCCAACCATTACTTGAGGCAGTACGCACAGAAATACCGCAAAAACTTCCAGGGCATCCGCCCACAGGCCATGGAACTGCTGCAGCGCTACAACTGGCCTGGCAATATTCGTGAACTTCAGCACGCCATCGAGCGGGCCATCATCATGGCGGATGGAGATGAACTGGATAGTCGGGATTTCTTTTTCCTATCCGCCAAGCCTTCATCCGAAAAGATGCAGCAGAGCAGCACGCTGAATTTGGATGACATGGAGCGTACGACCATTCAGCGAGCCATAGACAAAAACGGTGGGAACATCTCCAAGGCAGCCAAGGAACTGGGACTCACACGCGCCTCTTTGTACAGAAGACTGGAGAAGTATGGATTATAAAATTGGCTTACTCGGCCGCATCGGCTTACTTACGGCTACCCTGTTTCTAATGGCTTACTCCCTCCTAGGAAATTGGGGTGTCTTTGCGACTTCCCTATTTCTGATTGTGGCAGGGATTCAATTGATTTTTTTGGTGAAGTATGCGGAGAGCTCCTTCAAAAAAGTTCGCCTTTTTCTCAACAACATCAAGCAAGACAAGTACAGCCAGCTTTACCCGGTCAAGTTTGACGGAACAGAAACCGATGACCTGCATATTGAATTCAATGCTATTTTGGCCAAGCTCAAAGAAGACCAAGCGGAGAAGGAGGCCAACTACCAGTATTTCCGCTCCGTATTCAAACACCTGAGCATTGGCTTGATCACCTTTGGAGAAAATGGAGAGATTCAAATACTCAATGTGGCCGCCAAGCGCATGCTGCAAGTGGAAGACCTGAAACAAATCCAGGAGATAGAGCACCTCAACAAAGAACTGCACCAAGCCATACAGCAACTGCGAACTGGGGGTAGTGAACTGATCAAGATCGCCCACCCGGACGGAATCATGCAGCTTTCCGTGTATGTGATCGAACTACTGATGCGTGGAGTGCGATTCAAACTCGTTTCCCTTCAAAACATACAATCGGAGTTGGAGGAGAAGGAAATGGAGGCTTGGCAGAACTTGGTCAATATCCTCACGCACGAAATCATGAATTCCATTGCTCCGATTTCTTCGCTAGCTGGAACCCTCAAGGGAGAGCTGGAACAAAAACAGGAGCAAAAAGAGGGCTTAGCTCCCGACGATATGGAGGATTTTATGCTAGGAATTCAGACCATTGAGAAGCGCAGCGAAGGATTGGTCAGCTTTGTATCTGATTTCCGAAGCTTGGCCCATGTGCCTGCTCCCAAGTTCGGAAGTATCCCCCTAGCCTCACTCTTTGACCAGTTGGAGCTCTTGTTGCAACACCAGTTGGAAAGCCAAGGCATACAGCTTCATAAAGAGCTACAGCCCCGTGAATTGGTCCTCTTTGGAGATCAAACGCAGATAGAACAGGTCCTCATCAACCTCATGCACAATGCCATTCAAGCGCTAGAGGACGCTCCGCAAAAAGAGATTCACCTCAAGGGATTTATTGACGAGGCGGGGAAGATTATTGTAGAGGTAAGCGATACGGGCAAGGGCATCGAAGAAGAAGCCTTGGGCAAGATTTTTATTCCCTTTTTTACCACCAAACAGAAAGGGTCGGGTATCGGCTTGAGTTTGTCCAAGCAGATTATGCGTCGGCATAAGGGCAACATTCAGGTTCGTTCTGAACTCGGCCAAGGAACAACCGTAAAGTTGATATTTAATGGCTAGGAATTGAAGCAGGAAGGTAACCCTTGACGCAAATTCCTAATTGTTGGAGTAGGAGGAAAATTTCGACTTTGAAATGACCCTTTTTATACAAAGCTATGTTCAATTAAAAGAATTAACAGAAGTTTGATAACTGGTTACTTGTAAACAATTCTGGACCTAATTATGAAATTATCGCAGGCGGAAGCTCTACTGAAACCACTATCCATGACCCAACCCTCTGGAACGTAATAAAACAAAAAAACGATGGAAACTAAGGACGAATTAAGAGAGGAGCGAGACAAAATCGTACTAGGGCTTGAAGAAGCCTATAAAAAGCTTGTTGCTTTCAAGAAAGAAAAGAAAAGTCCATTTATTGTGATGAAGGACGGTGAAATTGTTGCCGTGGATGCAAAGGATATGCCTCCTAGTGTTAAGTACAAACGAGGGTAAAATTTATAATTAATGGCTAGGCAACCTTGGGGATCCTGATGCTTCCTTACAGACCTCAAAAATCTGGTAGTGGATCCTTAGGGCTTTCCTTTAAACAAGCGAGCACCCAACTCTGGAAAACGATAAACTGCAACCAACCAAAGTACTGCCTGAATGATGCAAGGAATGAGTACCGACTCCCCATGTTCGAGGTGCGTGGCGATCGCTCCTCCTAGATAAGCTGCAAGCAAAAGTGTACCCAAAATGCCTGTTCGCGGGAGTATAAAAAGAAGTACTGCTACAATTTCAATCACTCCTAGTGCGTAATTGGTCGTAGCATCGAGTCCAAAACTTTCTGCCATTTTCAAGGCTTCGGCATCCGCCATGAACTTACCCACGGCACTTCCTACAAATACGAGTGCCACCAAGGTGGTGAGTATCCCGTTAATCCATTTTTTTGACATACGTTGAGAAGTTTGACTACTCTAAAGTAAGAAGTTCTTCTTGGAAAAAGTAACTTATCTAGTTCTGCTTTTTACGCTGCAAAAACTTCCTATGTACTACTAGAAACAAAAATAGCGCGTATTCTTTTCTTACAAAAAACTAGTCAAAGCGGGCTTAAGTCTGTTAAATCCATAAGATCTCCAGTTCCAAAATTTTTTCCTGCGAATTACCATGGAAGTTGTAGTCTAACTTATTCCAATTGAACTGCGTACAAGTCTAGTGGAATTGCAATCGAGAAAAGGTTTGTTACGGTATCAAAAAATATTTTTTTCATAAAATATACTTATTTAAAGAAATTATTAACCTATTATTATGCACACTAAAACAAAAACAGCATGAACAGAACCCTGATCTTTTTGATTGCCCTATTTTTGATGACAGGCTGTGCCACGATTTTTACTGGCACCAAAGACCGTATCTCGTTTGTCTCTACTCCATCGGGTGCTACCATTTACAAGGATGGATTGGAAATTTGCACCACCCCTTGCAACTACAATGTCAAACGTAGTTTGAACGATACTGAAGTAGAGTTTAAGTTGGACGGCTACGAAACTCGTCTCATCACTTTAGACAAAGAACTAAATGTGGTGAGTATCCTCAACCTTGGGAATCTATTTGGCTGGGGTATCGATGCCCTATCTGGGGCTGTGATGAAGTACGACCGAAGATCCTACGACATCAAGCTTAGCCCTGAAAAGTCAGCTTCGCTCCTACAACCTAACCGCATTGATATTGATACCAAGAGCAATAAAGTAACACTTACCGTACAGCAATAATACAAAAGGGCTGCCTCATGGATGTGGCAGCCCTTTTATTTTTTTATCCGTCAAAAAACGGGGACAAACTTTACTAGATCAAATTTAGCTTCCTAAACAACCACTCATTTTTAGGGTTAGGAGCCAGTTTTATAAAAACAATTACTAAATTGAACCAATAATATTACTATTGGTGCATTATGGCAGTAATTAGAAAATCTATCACACTCACAGCGCAACAGGATGCCTTCGTGAAAAGCCTTATAAAGCAGGGATTTTATACCAACGATAGCGAATATGTCCGCGACATCATCCGCCAAGACCAGGAGCGCAGAAGACAGCGACTGAACCTAAACGAGGCACTGATTGAGGGACTAGCTAGTGGCACTTCAGATACTTCCCTTGAGCAAATTTGGGAAGAAGCCTTAGGGGAGCATCGTGCTGGTAAATAAAATCGTCCTGAGTGTCAAGGCAAGTAAAGATGTAAAATCTATTCTGCTCTATACACTTCAGGAATTTGGGGAGCGCCAATCCCGCTTGTATTTCGAGGGATTGACCGAGGTTTTGGAAAAAATAGCGTTCGATCCGAAACTCGGAAGGCTATTTTCAGTGGTGAAAAATCAACCAATCCTCCGGTACCGCTACCAGTCGCACGTCCTTTTTTATGTTGTACGCAAGGGTGGGATTTTTATCGTTCGAATACTTGGTGGACAGATGGACTTTACAAGACATTTATAGCAAATCTTGAGAATGCTAACTCTTCCAATAGCTCGAAAAAAATAGCAGTTGTAAAAATCATCGCCTAGTTAGCTTAGTCGGAAAAAAATGAATGATTTATTGTTTTCAAGGCTACCTCTAAGGCAGCCCTCCTAGTATTTCAACTCAATTCGCTCTCCTTCAGTTGCCACGCCAAAACCAAGGTTTTTTACTTGCTTTCGTTCAGGCCCCTCAAAAATTAGGGGATTGGTGTGGTTGAAGTGGATAAACTTGACTTTCCGTTTTTCCCTCTCCGAAAGCAAGGAAAATAAACTGATCGTTTCGGCAACAAAGGGATGTGGGATCTCACTCATGTTCCGATTGGGAAGCTCCCCATCCTTGTAAAACGTAGCATCGAGCAAAGCCACATCCACACGGGCTACTTCGGCTCGAATGTCCCGATCCCACAGTGGCCACTTGTCAATGTCCGGGATAAATAGAAGACTCTTTTCTGCCGTTTCGATTCGAAATCCAACTGTTTCCGAAAACTCATCCCGATGGGGCACTTTCAGCGGAGTAACCCGAAGATTGGAGGTCAATTGAATGGGCTGGTCCGCTTCCATCAGGATAAGCTTGATGTTACCCAGAGATACCAATTGACTCCAAGGGGCATTATTTTCGAGAAATTCCTTCATTTTGGGCATCACATACACGGGCATTCCTTGGGCGCCCATGGCCTCACGTCCGAGCTGCAACAAACCCGCATAGTGCCCCATGTGCGCATGGGTAAGGAAAATACCGGACAAATTTGTCAAACCTGAAGCGGTTTGGAGCTGCTGCAGTTGGGCAGTGAAATCAGGCGTGGCTTCAAACAACCAGTTTTGTCCGCTTGCTTGATTCGTAAGCCCAATGCTCACGACCTGTCGCTTCTTTTCCTCACCCCGCCAGTGGCGCTGACAGTGCTCGGCTGTGCAGCCTGCTTGAGGATAGCCCCCATCCTGAGCAATGCCCAACACGGTAACGTATTGAGACTGCATACCATTTGGCGCCTTGATTTGCGCAGTCGTCAAAATCGGGACTAGGAAAAAGAGGATGCCGCACCAAAAATTATAGCTTTTCATAAACAGGCAGTTTGAAACATGAATTAAGAGGAAAACGAATGCTACTATTAAGGGCTTCAAGAAACCAATCTAGAAACTTAATTCCTACGTGAATTAGAAGTTCAACTTAACTCCCCCATTGATTACAAATCCATCGACGGGAGCATAAATATCCCGAAACTCAGGATTACTCAGGTCGCCGGTATAAATCGTATCAAAACGAGTTTGTCGGGCATCGAGAAAATTTTCAAAATTGATAAAAACCGAGAAATGCTCTCCCAAGGCTTTTTCAGCCATCAACCCGAAAATCCAATACGACTGCCCTTCCTTTCCATCATTGAGCACTTGTGGAGAAAAGTAATAGGCCTCCAGTCCGATTCTGAAGTTTTCATGTTGCTCAAACATCAACACATTATTCAGCCGGTGTCTGGCCACAAGCGGATAGGGACTTTTCTGCCCATTGACCTCCTGCGTGACATCAGCCAGAGTATACCCGGTGAAAAGTTTAAAATCCCGGTAATTCCACTTCAGATTCACCTCTACCCCTTGGGTCTGAAAGTTTCCCTCTGGCTGCACAAACTCAAATCCAGTGACACTTTTTTCCAACAGTAGGGGATTTTGGATTTGCGTCACAAAAAGGAGCGTATTGGCCACCAAAGACAGTTCCTCTCCTAACGCCAAGCGGTAGTTGATGTCCAAATTGGCACCTGCAGAACGCTCTGACTGAAGCTTCCCATAATCTATTTGGGCTACCCTGCGAAATTGAATGCGTTCGGTTTCTTCGGTAAATACCGTCGGTGATTTATAGCCCAATCCTCCACCAATTCGAAGTGTTAGTGCCGCATTGGGGGTGTATAGGACAGATAGTTTGGGTAAAGGGAAAAATCCTTCCGCGTTCAATTGATCCAATCGGAAGCCGGATTCCACAGTCCAATTCTCGTTGGCATTCCAGATATTTTGCACAAATGCCCCTAGCGTGGTGAGCGAATAATCCAAGGGATTGGAGCGATCGCCCTGGCTTTGCGCAAAGCGATCGGTCCATAGGTTGAGGCCCGAAATCCAGGATGAGTTGGACTTGGTCGAGGACCAGCTTAGTTCACTAAAGGAAGAAACCTGCTTGCCATCGAACAGATAATCTGGAATTTCAATCTCTCTTCTAAACAGGTTGAGGCTATTTTTGAAGGTCAAGGATTGGCTTTCGGCCCATTGGGTGGTGAAGGTAAGTTCGGTGGAAACTCGATCCGTGGTGTTGGCCTCGAAGTAAGGGTCAGTAGGGGGCTTTCCTTGGATGTAGTCCATGGACCCTCCCAATCGGTCCTCTTGGCTGTAGTTGATTCCTGCTACCACATTCGTATTGGAATTTACATCCCAAAAGAGCTTGGGATTGACCGTAAATCGCTCAAATTCTGGGATGGCCGTCAAGCCAATGCCTGCAGGATCATAGGCAGTCCCTTTGTTGAAGGAAGTGAATACCGTGGTCCCAAATTTCTCCCCTTTGGCAGCATAGAAGGCACTTGCATCAAGACCCCGGGCAGAAGTACCATTGAGTAAAAATGAAAGTTCGGGTTCTTCCTCAGGCCGTTTGGAAATCAGGTTGACCAATCCTGCGATGGCTCCTCCCCCATAGAGTGTGGAGGAGGCGCCTTTCACCACCTCCACCTGCGCCAGGTCCAGCGGGGCAATTTGCATCAAACTCAATCCAGAAGAAAAGCCGGCATAGAGTGGCAAACCATCTCGAAGGAGCTGGGTATACTTCCCATCTAAGCCCTGAATACGGATGCTGGAGTTGTAGCTCGTGGCAGAGGTTTGTTGAGTTTGGATACCCGTACTCTCGTTGAGGAGCATACGAATATCCCCTGGTTTCATATTGCCTTTTTCGGCGAGCTCCTCCCCTGCAATGATCTCCACTCGGGTAGGTACATCTTCAATCACACGGCTGCTCCTGTTGGATTGGACCAAAAGGATTTCGAGTTCCTCCTCTTCCTGCTCCAATCGGTAAACAGGCGGTTCGGTACCTTCTAGTGGAAAGATGAGGCGAAGTCGAAGGGTTTCATAACCTAGGTATTGGACGAGAAGTGTATGGGTCCCATTGGGGATTGCGGCTACCGACACCCAGCCCTTTTCGTCCGAAGTTCCCCCTAATTCCAACTGAGGAAAATAGAGGGTAGCACCCACCAAGGGGTTGCCACTTGCCTCTTCTAAGATTTGGGCTTTAAAAGTAGTTTGAGCAAGAGCCAAGGTGCTGAAGCACAAGGCCAGCACTAGAAGACTAAATCGATGCATTGGAAAGGGTTAGGGGCAATAAGTAAGCAAAGTATTTCCAGAGATTAGGTTAACCCTGCAGCTAAAGGCAAGTTTAAGAAAACCTAGGTATATCCCAATACAGGATTAAAAATATCGGAGGAATCAAACCATGTGTTTGCCCACAGGTTGGTTTTATGCCAACTTGAAAAGGTAGCGTAGTCAATTTATTTCTACCTTTCCGGAAACCCACAACGATCCAAATGATGAGGAGGTGCTTGTATTCGTTCCTAGCTGTTGTTTTCGCGGTAGCTTTTTTTCTGGACCAAAACGAGATTTTTGCACAAGAAGTACTTCCCGTGAATACAGAAGAGGTCACCTTTATCAGTCAAGGCGCTCGCCTTTCGGGAACCCTGTACACCCCTCAAGTTTCCCATGCCGCGGTGGTGCTCGTTCACGGATCAGGCCAGGAGTCCCGAATGCGTGAATTTGCGACACTATTAGCCGCGTCGGGATGTACAGTGCTCACTTACGACAAACGCGGTGTTGGGGCCTCGGAAGGTATCTACGCGGGCCCGGAGGTGGGAACCAATAACATCGATTCTACCAACCTCCAGCTCTTGGCGCAAGATGCCCGTGCTGCAGTGAACGTGCTCAAGCAAAAGCTTCCAAGCCTTCCCATTGGTCTTTTGGGATTTAGTCAGGCTGGATGGATCATTCCCCTAGCTGCCATCGACAATCCCTTGGTGCAGTTTATGGTCCTATTTAGTGGACCCACAGTAACGACCTTGGAGCAACTCAGGTTCCAGTTTTATACCGCAGGTAGAACCGATTTTTGGGAGCATCATACCGAGGCCGATGCGCGTGAACATCTGCAAAACGATCCGGATCGATTTCAATTTGCCCCTACAGACCCCAAAGAGTCCCTTGCAGCCCTATCCATTCCCGGACTTTGGCTATTTGGGGAAAAGGATATCCAGATACCTGCGAATCTCTGTATCGAAGACCTCCAAGCGCTGAAAGCCCAGGGCAAGCCCTATGACTATGCGCTATTTCCAGAGTTAGGGCATCGAACCGGGTTTGCAGGATCTGCACCAGTGGCGCTCGCCATCGAATGGATCAAAACAAAAAGTAAGGAGTAGGGATACAAGCCTTACCAAAATAAGGCAACCAGTATCTAGTTCACTTCAACAAACGGATAAACACAAACAAGCACTCTACTGCTGCAAGCAAGCCTGCCTACCCTAGGCAGGCCCTTTGCGTCTTGGCGTCTTTGCGAGAGTATTATTTTACGCGCAGAGGCGCAAAGGAATAGTGAGGTCATTGCGCCCTGGCTGATGCAAGCAGAGCACAAAGGAAAAATCGCCCCCGAAATCCTTTGTGGCAGGCTCCTGGCACCCTTGCAAGGGGGCATTGGCACTGATGCTCTTTGCGTCTTGGCGTCTTTGCGAGCCTTACTTTTTTTTTACACAAAAAAGCCGATCCACTGCAGCGAATCGGCTTTTCTTTACAAAGTCACAAAACTGATTCCTATATTGAAGTAAAGTGCCGGGCCGAGTGAATTGAGCATCCCAAAGGGCTGATCCCCAACGAATCCTCTAAAAAACTCCCTACCTCCTGCTAGTTCATCTGCATCAAAGGAATAATCGATGCGGTATCCGGCTTGGATATTCAACCAAAATGGCCCGGATAGCTGCTTCTGCAATTCAAGTCGCGGTCTCAATTCCCCTCTACGGATTTCGTAGCTGTTGTTTCCTACGGAAAGTGGATCAATCCGATAGGACTGTCCCTCGAGCTCGTATCCGAACAGTAAGAGTGAATTTTTACTGAAGTTGTACCGTCCATGTGCTCGTGCAGGAAATAGGATCTCTGTCCCCCATTTTCTATTGGAGCTTGTGACATCGTACATCACTACA
>JBIIGH010000248.1:0-3355 GCA_044236565.1 Algoriphagus sp.
GTTTTGTAAACCTTAATTTTGTAAAATCTCCTGTAGGTGCTGCCATTGCGATCTTGTCCCAGTTTCAAAACGAAGTGTTGAATATTGAGAATGAATCGCTAACCACGATTGCAAATACCATCGGTTCCTTTTATTTCAAAGCGGACATCACAGAAGCTAAAATCTCTGCAGTTTCCAATGTGGTGGCTGCAGGTACAAAGTTTGAAGGCACCATGTTTATCGCCTCTTCTTCTTCTTCCGCATCTCCTACGATGTCTTTGGACGGCAGATCTATTCCAGTAGATGCAAAAGGGTTCGGAAAAATTGAATTTGTGGCCACTCCAGCAGCAAACTACGATGATAAAGGAGTAGCCAAAAAGGTGTTGAGAGGTCAGATCGTTACCAATGTGGGTGGAGAAGACAAGGTGTTGCCAATCGAATATGAATACTTTGTAGCGCAACCAGTCATTAAAATTACCTCAGAAGTAGTGCAACAGCTGTATGCAGGTTGTGCGAATGATTTGAATATCGATGTCCCTGCTTTAGGAAATTCGTATGCTCCGGAATTTACGGTGACGAATGGAGATAAGATCAAAGGAGCAAAAGCTGGTCAGGTGACCGTTGTACCTAATGCAAGTGGTAAGGTGACGATTGGGGTAAGCAGCGGAGGAAATAAAATTGGGGATGAGACTTTCGATATCAAACCAGTTCCTAATCCTACCATCAGCGTGCTAGCTGCCAATGGATCTGACTTAGACATTAGCCAAGCACAAACAACCAATGTGTTGAGCGGTGTAAAAATCGTGGCCAAATCTGATCCAAATTTCGCCAGAACCATGGCTAAGGACGCTAATTTCGCAGTTACAGGAGGAGAAATCACCCTGGTTCGAAATGATGTGCCTAGAGGTGCTCCAGTGTCTATTGGCGCAGGAATTCGAGGATTACTTGGTGGTGCTGCTTCTGGAGACATTCTTGTTATCCGAATCAATCAAATTACTAGAACTAATTTTAGAGGAGAAAAAATACCTATGGATTTCCGTGGGGTAATAACGGTACGCGTGAAGTAAGCTTCTCAGTATGCTAAAACCATAATTGCTATGAAACTATTCTTGAGATACACTTTGTTTGCTTGCTTGGTCGTCCTTGGCTTTGTTGGTGAGACAGCGGCACAGGTTGCCACTTCTGTTAACCCTTCTGGGCTAGTGACCCGTCAGTATGCCATGGACACTGTCTATTCTGCCAAGCGCATTCGTGAGGATGACAAGATGTATCAAATCTCTGTATGGAGAAGGATAGATCTGCGGGAAAAATACAATACGCCACTCTATGGATCTGGAGATACCAAGGAAAATGGAATCATCAACCACATCTATAAAGCAGTAAAGCAAAATGCTTTGGAGATTTTTGCGGATGAGAACTTTACTCAGCCACTTTCCATTGCTCAGTTTGATTCCAGTTTTTGGAAAACAGATTTTCAGGATTCTATTTTCGTCAAGCAACTGTTTTTTCTAGATTTCAAAGAGGACTTTGTTTTCGACAGACAGCATTCCCAATTTAAGTTTGACATCAAGTACATCCAATTGGTGATGCCTGCAGAAACCAATGCTGATCCGAATTCAGGAGTAGGTTTTCAAAAGACAGTAGGATTTATCCGTTACAAAGACTTCGTGACGCATTTTGCAAAACACCCAGATGCGCGATGGATTAATTTCCAAAATATTTCAAAAAGCATCACTTACAATGAGGCCTTTGAATCTAGACTATTCAGGTCAGTAGTGACCCGATACACCAACGAAAGTGAGGCTTTAATCATCGACTTGGTAGATAAAAATACCCCCGCAGATCGACGAAAAATGCAAGCCTACTTGGATGCACTCGCCTTTGAATACAAGCTCTTGGAATTTGAAAATTCAGTTTGGGAATGGTAAAAAATAAAGCCTCGAAATTAATTCGAGGCTTTATTTTTTTGCTAACTCAGCAAGGAGGACTTTGGCTTTGGCAGCGCCAATTACTGCTGCAATGTCCTCTTCGGAAGCCATTCGGATTTTTTTCACCGATTTAAACTCCTTTAGTAATTTCTCTGCAGTTAGGGCACCGATCCCTTCAATGTCGGTCAGCTGGCTATTGAGTGCTTTTTTACTACGCACCTGCCTGTGGAAGGTAATTGCAAAGCGGTGCGCTTCGTCTCGGATGCGCTGGAGTAGCATCAAGCTTTCCGATTTTTTGTCCAAGTGAATGGGGTATTGGTCCCCAGGAAAATAGATTTCTTCCAATCGCTTGGCTATGCCGATGATGGGCATCTTTCCATATATCCCGAGTTCTTGCAAGGCTTCCACCGCAGAGGACAATTGCCCCTTGCCACCATCGATCACCACTAGCTTAGGAAGGGGCAATGCTTCTTCGAGAAGCCGCTTGTAGCGACGCCCGACAATCTCCTTCATGCTGGCAAAATCATTGGGCCCTTCGACTGTTTTTACGTGGTAGTGTCGGTATTCTTTAACGGCAGGTTTCCCCTGCTTGAAGCAAACCATGCTGGCCACTGGGTTCGTACCTTGAATGTTTGAATTGTCAAAGCATTCGATATGGTCGGGGATTTCTTGTAGGCTTAGGTCTTGCTGTAGCTGACGGATGACCCGATCCTTTTTGTCTTGATTGAGGCCCAGTAGGAGTGCCTTTTCTTTTTTGTAATAGAGTGCGTTTTTGAGGGACAATTCGATTAGCTTTCTCTTGTCTCCAATTTTTGGAACGCTGAGGTTGAGCCCTTCGATGGGCTCTAGGTCCAGGTTGACTAGTATTTCCTCCGCATCACTTTGGAATTGATCCTGAAGTCGGATTAGGGCAGTCACTAAAAGTTCCTGCTCAGATTCATCCAATCGTTTTTTCAATTCTACGTTTTTGGAAGTAATCATGGCCCCATTCTTTACGCGCATGTAGTTCACGTAAGCAGTTTTTTCATCAGCCACCAGCGTGCATACATCCAAATTGGCGATGCTTGGATTGGTGATCAAGGATTTGGCCTGGTACTTTTCAAGGAGTTCCAACTTGGTTTTTACTTGATGGGCTTGTTCAAAGGCCAGCTTTTCTGCCAAGATTTCCATGCGCTGCTTGAAGTGTGTCTTCGCGGGCGATAGGTTGCCCTTTAGGATGTGCTTGGCTTGCTCGAGATCTGCGAGGTAGTCTGCTTCGAGCTGCTTGCCCACACAGGGTCCTTGGCAATTGCCGATATGGTATTCCAGGCAAACTTTGTATTTCTCTTCCTGAATCTTGAGGTAAGATAGGTCCAAGCTACAGGTACGGATGGTGAATAGCTCTCGCAACAGGTCGAGCACCGTATTCATGGCTTTGACACTTGCAAAGGGGCCGAAGTAAGTTCCTC
>JBIIGH010000249.1:0-3354 GCA_044236565.1 Algoriphagus sp.
ACTCCTGCGGGTGCAAAAGAATTGATCAAAAGAGGCCATCAAGTACATGTACAACAAAGTGCAGGACTTGGAAGTGGTTTTTCTGACGAAGATTACATTGCTGCTGGTGCACACATTTTGCCAAGCATTGAAGCCACGTATCAAATCGCGGAAATGATTATGAAGGTGAAAGAACCCATCGAATCAGAGTACAATTTGATCAAAGCCAATCAACTTTTATTTACCTATTTCCACTTTGCCTCTTACGAGCCATTAACGAAGGCTATGGTGGCAAGCAAGTCTGTTTGTTTGGCTTACGAAACCGTTGAAAAAGCAGATCGAAGCCTTCCCCTATTGGTTCCGATGTCTGAGGTAGCAGGAAGAATGGCGATTCAAAAAGGTGCCAACTACCTCGAAAAACCATTAGGAGGTAGAGGAATCCTTTTGGGTGGTGTACCGGGTGTACTTCCTGCCAAGGTATTGATCCTAGGCGGAGGCATTGTAGGAACACAAGCTGCCTGGATGGCGGCTGGATTGGGTGCAGATGTAATCATTATGGATTTGTCTCTCCCTAGGATGCGCTACCTGGCAGATGTGATGCCTGCCAACGTAAAGACCATGATGTCTAATGAGTTCAACATTCGGGAGCAGATCAAGCAGGCTGACTTAATTGTAGGTGCAGTGTTGATTCCGGGTGCCAAAGCTCCTCACTTGATCACCAAAGACATGTTGAAGGACATGAAAAAAGGTGCTGTTGTCGTGGATGTGGCAGTAGATCAGGGTGGTTGCATTGAAACCTGCAAGCCTACCACCCACGAGAATCCTACCTATGTCATCGATGATGTGGTGCATTATTGCGTAGCCAACATGCCTGGAGCAGTGCCTTATACTTCTACATTGGCCTTGACCAATGCCACCCTACCTTACGCCATCCAATTGGCTGATAAGGGTTGGAAGAAAGCAGCACAAGAAAATGCAGACCTGGTACCTGGTTTAAATGTGATCCAAGGAGATATCGTATACAAGGCTGTAGCAGAAGCATTCAACATGCCCTACACACCAGTTGAAAAATACCTTTCCTAAGGTAGATTCACCCCAACAAAAATCCCAGCAAGGCCTTCTTGCTGGGATTTTTTGATTTTAATCCATTGCAATTCAATGAAACCCGATCGAGCGGATTGAATTATGCTTTTCTCACAAATTCGGATTTGAGTGCCATCGAGCCAAATCCATCGATTTTACAATCAATGTTATGGTCTCCTTCAACCAGTCGAATATTTTTCACTTTTGTTCCCGCCTTGATTGCTTTGGGTGCCCCTTTTACTGGAAGGTCTTTTACAATAACCACAGCATCCCCATTCGCCAAAAGAGCGCCATTGGCATCTTTTACTACCAATCCCATTTCCAACCCTTCTTCTACTTCAGACGGATCCCACTCCAGTCCACAGTCGGGACAAACGAGTATGTTGTCCATCGCATAGGTATATTCGGAGCTGCAACTGGGGCAAGGGGCTAAATTTTCCATGGGGTAAAGCTAAAAAAATAGATCAGGTGAATGGATGAAGTTACGTAGGAGGAAAAATGCCCCGGCTAACTTAGCTCCTGCAGTTACAATTGGAATGGCTTTTTCGCGACAACTGTCTGTTTACTTCAGCAGCAATGCATCGAGCAGCTCTGGGAGCTCGGCTGAATGACTGTGGTGAAATCCATACAAGATTGCATCGAAGGCCAATAAAAAGGCACCTTGGAGCATAATGGATTTGCCAAAGCCGATCCATTGCAGCTTTTCCTTTCGTCTCCCACGTTCCACCAGGTAGGCTCCCATGGCGATATAGCCCAAGTCCAATCCGCTATTTAGCAAAAGTATTTTTTCAATGCCGTGCTGCGCCTCTATACTCGCCCAAAAGTCCAGTCCTGGTACTTCCTGGCTTGCTTGCCAGTAGCCAAATCCAGCAATGGCTAGGTTGACCAAGTTCCAATAAGCATTCATCTGATGAAAAGCCTTGATCTGGCCTGTGGATTGCCTCGAAGCTAGGCCGCCCCAAATCAGGTTGACTACTGCCCAGCTTCCCAAGATCAGCATGCCAAATTGGTTGTAGGCAAGCCTTATTTGGTTGAAACCTGCTAAGGAACTGGCCTCCTCTGCAAAAAGCGGCAGTGCGGCGCAACAAAAGAGGAGAATGAGAAGGGACTTTTGCCGGAGGCTGGGAGTAGCAATCATGGTGCGCTAAGTTATCATTTTTCTAATGCAGAAGGGTAAACCCGCTTATCCCTGCCAAGTGGTCCAGAGCATGTTCAGCCCAAAATAACATATCAGCAACCCTACGCCTATGTTTAGCAGTTTACGCACCCTCGGAGACATCAGTGGCGCCAGTTGGCCTGCCAAAAAAGCCTTCCCCACATCTGTTAAGAAAACAGTCATCAGCAGTCCTAGGTAAAACAAAAACGTTTCTCCCTTACCCCAATTCACCTTCACAGCTACCATGCTGGCAATGGAGATCCAAAACAAGAGTACAAAGGGATTGATGCCGTTGATACCAAATCCTTGAAGGAAGGCTTTTCTCTTACTTGCAACGGCAGGCGTTGTTTCCTGGCCGATTGCGGGCACTTTTTTGGTGAAATAGCGGGCGCCAAAACCTAATAAAATCACCCCGCCGACATAGCCAAGTGATTGTTCAATAAGCGGATAGCGGGTTAAAAAATGAATTCCAAAGTAGGTAATTGCCACGTATACTAGGTCGCTGAACAATACGCCCAAGGCAAGTATAGCGGCATGTTTGAAGCCATGGTCGAGGCTAGTACTCATTAAGGCAAAGAACACAGGGCCCACCATCAAGCAGAGCAATAAGCCCATTTCTATACCTTCTAAAATCGCAAGATGCATCTCCAAATTACGGCAGCTTGGGTTATATTTGGAAGTCATTCCCACCGAATTTTTCTTCAATGGACATTAAAGCCAACTTAGCCCAAGTAAAAAGCTCTTTTCCTAACCCGGGCTGTCAGTTGATTGCCGTCAGCAAAACCAAACCTCTGTCGGACCTTCAAGCTGCCTATGCCGCAGGAATTCGCGATTTTGGGGAAAATAAAGTCCAGGAAATTCAGGCCAAGCAACCTGAAATGCCTGCGGATACCCGTTGGCACATGATTGGGCACCTGCAAAGCAATAAGATCAAATACATCGCTCCCTTTGTACATCTTATTCATGGCGTAGATTCCTTCAAACTCTTGTTGGAAATTGACAAGCAGGGAAAAAAGATCGATCGACCCATTCCTGTGTTGCTTCAAATCCATATCGCCACCGAAGAAAGCAAGTTTGGCTTCGATAGAGATGAACTTGAAGCAATGCTTTCTAGCCCTGAATTCGCAAACTTGACC
>JBIIGH010000250.1:0-3350 GCA_044236565.1 Algoriphagus sp.
CAAACTTGATTTTTGGGGGATTTAGCGGGTAAATAACTCCTGCACCCTCATACCCAAAGTCTAGTTGAGTCGTTGGAAGCACTTTTTTCAATTCCTTTTTTTGCTGCTCCTCAAGTCCTGTCTGCCACAGGTAGAGGCGCTTGAGTTGCGGCATTTCTGCCAAAGCTTTGATGCCTTCCTCGTCCAGTGTATTTCCGGAGATGGCCAATACTTCCAGTTTCGGTAGGTTGATCAGGGACTTGAGTTGAGCTCCTGATACGGAAGTAAAGTTGAGTGAGAGCGATTCAAGGTTCTGAAAGTCAGCGAGTAAACTTAAATCTACATCTTGAAGCGGCATCCGATTCAAATTCAATTTGACTACCTGATCTTGGATGACCTTCAGCTCTGCCAGGGACTTGGATTCAAATGCAGAGGAACCATAGTACGCCACTTCAAGGGCTGGAGAGCCCGGGACCACAGGTCTTACTTTTCTGAAAAAGGTAGTTAGGGCTGTTATGTCATCTGGATCTGCAGCAGAAAAGGAGTAGTTTTTTTGAGCGGAGAATCGAGCTGATACCAATTGAAAAAGCGGATCTTCCTGGGGTAGATCCATTACCTTTTGGTCAAATTCTCCTCCTGAACTCACCCAAAGGCTCAAAATCTCCAACTCCTCTTCGGTCAGTTGCAGCTTATTTTTTGGAGGCATGTGCTCTTCTTCTTCAAGGGGTAGGTGGATCCGCTGGATCAGCAAGGAAAGTTCAGGCTTGCCCGCCACGAATAGGGCTCCAGATTTGCCTCCCTTCTGGATTCCTGTGAGCAGATCTAGTCGGAGCTCTCCTTTAATTTTTCCTTCTTGGTGACAGGCAATGCATTTGGATTCAAAAATTGGCTGTACCAAATCTCTAAAAACCTCAGCTTCAGCTAGAGAAAACGTAGGCTCGTCTGTTCCCTTCAAGGGTGCAAGCAAGAAATCTTCCCCATGCGTGAGCGCTGCGCCAAAATGCCCTGCAAGCACAAGGAGTACTGCAAGGCTTGCCGCTAAGGAGCGCAGCATGGCAATTGGACGATCTCGTAAGAAATAAAGCGCTACCGCAACTCCTAGGCTGCTGATGGCGGTCCATTTGTGCCATGATATGGCATCCCCCGTGTAATCCTCTGTTGCAAGGAAAATCCCAGCCACCACCGTCACGCCCGCTAAATTGGCGCCAATTAAGAGGAGCCAAGTGAAGTAGCGCATGCGGTGCTCATCTCGGATCCAAAGTAGAAATGTGCTTAAAAGTAGCAGGACAATGGGAAAGTGGAGTAGCAGCGGATGCAACCTCCCCACCACTTGGAGCCAAGTGGGTAGTTGTAAATTTTCCCCTCCCACCAGGAGAATAGCAGTGAATCCACACCAAAAAATGAGGAGGTTTTCAAGTAAAATTTTAGGTTTCAAAGTAGTCAACTGTTGGTGCGTTTAAGCAATTAAATCATTGACCACTTTTCCATGCACATCGGTCAGTCGGTACCTTCTTCCCAAGTGTTTGTAAATCAGTTTTTCATGGTCGATGCCCATCAAATGCATGACTGTAGCTTGGAAATCGTGGACATGAACAGGGTTTTCTTGAATGTTGTATCCGAAATCATCGGTTTCCCCATAGACCATTCCAGATTTCACACCTCCACCGGCCATAAATATGGAAAATGCACGGGGGTGGTGGTCTCTACCATAGTTTTCGGGAGCAATTTTTCCTTGGCAGTAGTTGGTTCTTCCAAATTCACCGCCCCAAATTACCAAGGTTTCATCCAAAAGTCCTCGTTGTTTTAGATCTGTAATCAGTGCAGCAGAGGCCTGATCTACATCTTTGGCTTGGCCAATCATCTGATTGGGGAGGTTGTCATGCGTATCCCATCCTTGGTGGTAAAGCTGTACAAAGCGAACTCCGTTTTCCGAGAGTTTTCGCGCCAACAAGCAATTGGCAGCATAGGTACCAGGAACCAAGCAATCGGGTCCATACAGTTTCACCACTGCATCGGGCTCTTTGCTGACATCGGTGATCTCCGGTACGGCTGTTTGCATGCGGAAGGCCATCTCGTATTGCTGAACCTTGGTGGTGATCTGAGGATCGTTAAACTCCTGGTAGCTGAGTTCATTCATGGCTGCCAGCTGATCCAGCATTCTTCGCCTTTGGTTTTTGTTTACCCCTTCGGCATCAGACAGGTAGAGCACGGGATCTTCTGAATTTGAAAACTGTACGCCTTGGTGTCGTGCATCCAAGAAGCCGCTGGACCACAACTTTGAATACACCCCTTGTCCATTTCCTTTGCCACGGCTCAATAGCACGCAGAAAGCAGGTAGGTTTTCATTTTCGCTTCCTAGACCATAGCTTAGCCAGGAGCCCATACTTGGTCGGTTACCTACCTGTGCACCTGTTTGGAAAAAGGTAAGTGCAGGATCATGGTTGATCGCTTCTGTATGCATGGATTTGACGATGCACAAGTCATCGACTACCGCAGATAGGTGCGGGAAAAGGGAGGATATCCAAGCTCGGCTTTGTCCGTATTGGTTGAATTCGAAGTAAGACCCTACGAGAGGGAAAGAGTCTTGACCCGCCGTCATTCCCGTGAGTCGCTGGCCCATGCGGATGGATTCTGGGAGCTCTTGTCCAAAACTTTTGATGAGCTGGGGTTTGTAATCAAAGGTCTCCAATTGGGAGGGGGCGCCATTTTGAAAGAGGTAGATGATGCGCTTTGCCTTTGGAGCAAAATGAGGCAATGCCCGCATCAGGGATTCTTCTGCTTCCTTTTTTCCTGAGAATAGGTCTGGAATCAATAAAGACCCCAAGGCCACACTTCCGACGCCTAGGCTCAAGCGGGAAAGAAATTTCCTCCGATTGTGGTTGAGTCCCTGTTCTAAAAATTCTTTGTCCATATCAACTTTTGGTAATGGTTTCTTCCAAATTGTATAGGCTGACAATCACCTGCATGAGTGCTGCATTTTGTGGGGTAATTGCACGAGGATGAATGGGGTATTCCCCTACATCCAAGATGGCTGCTGCGTCTTTTGGATTCGTTTGGAAATGCTTGAGTTCGGTGTCGTAGTAATTTTGAAGTAATTCTTTTTCTTCAGTCTTCAATTCTCTACATACAATTCGTTTAAAGGCCTCATTGATGGATAGATCGGATTTGGTGTATTTCTCGGAGAGCTTGGTGGCCAATACGCGTGCGGCTTCCAAAACCATGGGATCATTCATCATGGCAAGTGCTTGCAATGGGGTATTGGTTCGATTTCGAGTGATCTCACATCTGTCCCGGTTGCTTGAGTCGAATATGATAGCTTTTGGTGGAGGAACCGTTAGTTTGATGAAGTTGTATATTCCTCTACGGTACAA
>JBIIGH010000046.1:0-12688 GCA_044236565.1 Algoriphagus sp.
TTTATGCTGCGCAGGCAGTTTGCAGCGCCTCCCGGGCAGCCTTGCTGACAGGCTGCTATCCCAACCGCCTGAGCATTTCCGGTGCGCTGATGCCTTGGTCTACCATCGCCCTCAACCCCAACGAAGAGACGCTCGCCACGATGGCAAAAAAGAAAGGGTACCAAACCGGCATGATCGGCAAATGGCATTTGGGTGCCAAAGCGCCCTATCTGCCCACCTCCTATGGATTTGATTCCTATTTTGGCCTCCCCTATTCCAATGACATGTGGCCGGTAGGCTACGATGGCAAACCAATCACCGATACGGCAGATCGCAAATTCAAGTACCCTCCGCTGTACCTTCTGGAGGGAAGCGAACCGATGAAACTTATTCAAACACTCGAAGATCAGGCCCTGCTGACGGGAATGTATACCGAGCGCGCCGTTGAATTTATTGATCGGCACAAGGAGAGCCCCTTCTTTTTGTACCTCGCGCACTCCATGCCACATGTCCCGATAGCGGTTTCTGAAAAATACAAAGGCAAAAGTGGAACAGGAATTTTTGGAGACCTGATGCTAGAGATTGACGATTCCATAGGTGAGGTGATGACTGCCCTCGAACGAAACGGCTTAACCGACAACACCCTCGTCATCTTTACGAGTGACAATGGACCTTGGCTGACCTTTGGCAACCATGCTGGCAGCAGTGGTGGCTTGCGTGAAGGCAAGGGTTCGGCTTGGGAAGGCGGGGTACGCGTGCCTTGCATCATGAGCTATCCGGGAGTGATCCCTGCAGGAACCGTTTCCAACAACCTCGCCGCCACGATGGACATCTTCCCCACGATGGCTGCCCTCCTGGATGCCCCATTACCTGGTCAAAAAATCGATGGGGTGAATATTTTACCCTTGCTCCAGCAGGTAGCAGATGCCAATCCACGGGACCATTTTGTCTACTACTACGATGCGAATAGCCTCAAGGCGGTTCGGCAAGGGAAGTGGAAATTGGTTTTCCCCCACCTCTCTCAAACCTATTTGGGTACGACCCGAGGCAACGATGGATTTCCAGGAATCTATAAATCCGTACCAGTACCGCTCGCCCTGTACGACCTCTCTACGGACCCAGGGGAAACCTTCGACCTGGCTTCCCAGCATCCAGACCTAGTGGAAGCACTCAGTGCCTTGGCGGAGCAGTACCGCAAGACGCTAGGCGACGACCTAACCAAGCAGCCGGGCACCGAGAAACGCCAAGCGGCAAAAATGGATTGAGGGGGAAAATCCTGAAGAAGGTTACCCCACCTTAATTTGCTTGGTAGGCTTCGAAACCGTCACTTCCTTTTTGGGAAGGTGGAGATGGAGAATTCCTTTTTCGTAGGAAGCTTCAATTTTGTCGAGCAACAAGCTTTCGGGTAGGGCGAAGGACCTGGAAAAGGAATGGTAGGAAAACTCCCTTCTTCGGAAATTTTTATCATTTTCCTCCTTCTCTTCTTCTTTTTCGGCGCGGACGTGTAGCACGCCATCCTGAATTTCCACTTTGAAATCCTTTTTTTCTAGGCCAGGGGCTGCTAGTTCGATTTTATAAGCTTTACTAGTTTCGATGATGTTGGCTTCAGGAATGAAGCCCCAATCCTCTGCTCCAAGCAAGGGATCCTCCAGTTCAAAAAAGGAAGGTCCTAAAAAACGCTCTGGCTGGAAAAATTCGTTGACCAAACTGGGGAGATCTCTTCCATTTCTTGTGTTTGATGCTGCGCGTGACATGATTTTTTGTGGTTAAAAATGAACGATTGATTTAGCTGTCAGTCAAAACTAATTTGTTCACTTGACCTATTTCCTGCTAAAAATCAGTTGGTTAGCTGATTTTTAGCAGGGAAAATAGGAAAATCAATCAATCCCTAAGAGTCGGCTTTTTCAACTTTAACTCCCCCTACCACTCAATCCCTTAATTATTCATTTAGCCTATTATCACAAAGGCAAGGACCCTTGCAGACCTGCCTACAGGAGGCTTTGCGCCTTTGCGAGCAAACCCTCTTTTTTAAAATTATGGGTCTGTTTTATCACACGAAGGCGCAAAGGAATTGCATTCCCCTCCAGTCAGGCGCGGTGGACAGGAAGATTAAATATTTTTCATCCAAAGGAACGGAGCCTGCCTACCGGAGGCTTTGCGGCTTGGCGTCTTTGCGAGCATATCCTCTTTTTCGAAAATTAGAATTCTATTTTTTCGCGCAAAGACGCAGAGACTTGTCCGCCGCGACGGACAGGCGCAAAGGGGGATTGAAACTAAAGCTTAAAGTATCTCTTTACTTGAGCAGCCCCCGCTGCTTCATCTCTTGCAGGCAAACCCAATCCCATTTTCAGAAGATTAGAATGTAAATACTAGGCTAAACCAATTTTTTGGATTTAACTTTACGCTAATGACCTGCATAAAAGAAACTTATGCTGATTCTTGGATTGGTTAGAAAAACTGTTGCTGCAAGTAAACTCGGATTAACATTCCATTTGGAAAATTAGTTTAGTACCCATACACCACCTAAAACACCCGTACTCATGAAGAAATTATCCGGAATAGTAACCATAGCTCTACTAACCGTGCTATTGGTCTCCTGCGGATTGGGAGGAGGTAGAGAGATCTCCCTCATCCCAGTAGAAAATGGAGATGAATTCCAATACATAGACAAGGAAGGGAAAATTGTGATTAACCCTCAGTTTTCTGCTGCTACAGTTTTTAGAAACGGCATTGCCTTGGTACGCACCACAGGCAACAAATCCTTGTGGGGCTATATCAACGAGGAAGGGAAATACAGCATTCAGCCTAGCTTCAAAGAAGCTACCATCTTCTCTGAGGATCTTGCCTGGGTCGTATCTGAAAACGGAGCACCTACGGCCATCAATACCAAAGGAGAAATAAAAATCACCCTCCAAGACGCAGAAACTGTCCGCATCTTCCAGGAAGGTTTGGCAGCATTTAGCGTGACCGAAGATTCTAAAATAAAGTGGGGCTTCGTAGACAAGGACGGCAGAGTAGCCATCAGCCCCCAGTTCGCTGCAACAGATAATTTTGCTGGCGGAAAATGTGCGGTTCAAAACGAAGAAGGAAAGTGGGGATACATTGATAGCGAAGGCAAAATTGCAATCACTTACCAATTTGATGAAGCGGAAAAGTTTGTAAATGGCCAGGCAGCAGTAAAATTCGATGGCAAAGCAGGCGCCATTGATGAGGCTGGTAAATACGTCATTAACCCACAGTTTGACGGAATCGCAAAAGATGGCGAGCTTTACCTGATCGAACAAAATGAAAAGTACGGCTGGGCTACACGAGAAGGCCAAATCGTAATCAATCCTCAGTTTGTAACTGCCTTCACATTCAACGGAGGCAAAATTGCTCCAGTACAAGTCGGCGAAACCTGGGGATATGTAGACAAAGAAGGGAAAATCGTGATCAACCCTCAATTTAAAGTTGCCCTTCCCTTTATCAGTGGGGTAGCAGCAGTCTTGAGCGGCGAAAAAGTAGGCTTTGTTGATGCTGAAGGCAAGTACATCATCAACCCGCAGTACGATGGAATCTCCGAAGACATGCTCAACTACATCATCGACGGCAGCTCTTCCTACGAAAGCGTAGACACCGACTTCTTCAACATCGCACCGATCGTAGCGCGCATCAATCTCAACACTCCTGAAGGTTTGACTCTTGCAAGTACCGTAGGAGATGTTGTCACCAAACTGAACCTTACCGAAGAGGTATTTAGCGAGTACACCACCCAACACACCGTCCTTGAGAATGTAGCCATTACCAACGATGCATCTCTAGACTTCTCTGTATGGGCTTCTTCACACAACGAGATCCCTGATGGATGGTATACCATTTCGGTGTTCAATGGAGCAGCTCCTGTTCAGGGCTATGTCTACACCTTCAACCTATCTGGAAGAGGTGCTGACAAAGCAGAAAACGTGGTTGCCGCCATTGAAAAAACCATTACAGGCATGCAGAAGGACGAAGTCGAGTCAGCGGAAGAAGGCTACATTGTCTACAAAAATGCGACGCAAAATGTATACCTGCAGAGTAGTGGTAGCCAGGTGATTGTCACGATCTTGAAAGCAGATCAGGTAGAAGAATCTGGTGACTAAACTGACTTTCTTTCAAAGAATCTAGTCCTTTGTTCTCGAGGCAAAACTTCCCCTAAATCAGTTTTAGGGGAAGTTTTTTTTCTCTTGAAATCGCCCATTTCTGAACCCCAATACTTCCCCTACAAACAAATCTCTTTTTGCCTAGTTAGTAAAACAAACCAGTCACAGACCCATGAAAACCGCCTCTGCACTTGTCTTTTCCCTATTGCTGTTTATCCAGCTCTCCGCCACCGCACAGGACATGGAGAAGATGAATAAAAATGAACTTAGAGACTATGCCATCCTCCTACTAGGAAAAATAGATTCGCTCAACGCGCAAATTACTACCCTACAAGCAACAGAAAAGCAACTCAACCAAGCACTTGCTACGTCTGAAGAAAAAAATAAGGCCAACCTGGGCGAAATTCAAAAATTAACTGCCCTCACTGTTAAAACTCAGAAAGAACTCGAGCGGGTAGTTGCAGAAAAAGATGCGGTCATCACTACCCTAAACAAGGATGTCCTCTTACTCAAGGATTCGATTGCTACCCTGCAAACCGCTTTGCTTACCGACACCTCTTCACCAGCAGCAGATGGCTCCGATTTTTTGAATTCCTACTTTTTCAAACCCTTCCCTCTGGAAAACAACTCCTTCTCCTTGGTACTAAGTAAAGTCATCTTTGGTACCTCCAACAACAGCAACAACGAGTACTACAACCAGCAAAATGAGATTCAGTCGCTCCCAGAAATTCTACCGGCGGAAGCATTGACCTACTGGGGTGTAAAGCCAAAAGTCAAAATTACGGATGGCACCGAATTCAACGACTTTGTGGCGGCACAGACTGAAGCCTATTACAACGCCCGGCTTCCCAAAATTCAGATTTACAAAAACAAACTGCTCACCATCGTCAACAAAGACGGTAAGGAGGAATCCTTTCTCTTTACGGCCAATGCCTTGGATGATGAGGATGCCAACAACCAGCGTTCAGTATTTCAGTTTAGCCTTGTGAGTGAGGAGGCAAACTCAGATGAGGACTACGACCAACCAAAAAATCTGACCTGGCGATTTTTTGCGATCCAAAACGAAGTGTACTTGGCCCTAAACTATGCCCAATTATCCCGAATCAACTCTGAACTCCAAGAGGCAGGAAGTATCGAAGCTTTTTCCGAGTACTATGAACGTGTGGTAATGGCTACTGACTTTGATAGCGACTACCGCCAAACTACCACTGGTAACGGAGTTTACTTATCCAGGAAAAAGGACACTTTCATGAAAGAGTCACTTTATATTGACCCAAGCGAACTTATCTTCTTATTTAAACTGAAGTAATCGCTCTAGTCTAGCTTGTAACAAAAAAGCACCGGGCTCACGAGGAGCCCGGTGCTTTTTTTTGGGGTAAAAAAAAGAATGCCAAGCCAAGCGAAAGTACTTGACAAGATCTGGCATCCTTACTGTGAAACACACAGCCTGTTACTATTTTTTCTTTGGCATTCTGGCGTCTGTTTCTTTCCACCAGGCTTGGAGGGAAGCTTTTAGCTGGTTTACTACCACTGGGAACTGATCTGCTAGGTTGTGGAGCTCCCTTGGATCATCCGCCAATGAAAAAAGCTCATCCGGCTTCTCATCAAAATAGTGGATCAATTTGTAATCCCCAGATCGGATGATGGAATAGGGAACTACATCAGTGCCCCGGTAGTGAGGGAAATGCCAAAATAAATCACGGGAATTTTTAGCAGCTACTCCTCCCAAAACTTCCGTCAAGCTCATGCCATCCAAACTTTGTTCCCTTGGGTTTAATCCCAAATAATCCAAAATCGTAGGGATCCAATCTGTGGTGACTATCGGGAAATTGGACTTTCCGCCGGCCTGCACCTTTCCTGGCCACTTCACTACGGTAGGAACGCGAATCCCTCCTTCGTAAGGATAGCCTTTTTGAGATCGTAGTGGATAGTTATTTGTAATGGGATTAGCTGGATTGCCAATCAACCCGCCATTGTCTGAAGTAAAAATGACCAAGGTCTTTTCAGTCAAGTTCATCCGCTCCAAGGCAGCAATTACTTTTCCAATATTTTGATCCAAGTTTTCTACCAAAGCAGCATAAACCGGGTTTTTCTGATTCACCGATTCCTTTTTTTTGTATTTCTCTACCAAAGATTCTGGAGCCATAATCGGCGTATGCACCGCATAAGGCGCCCAGTGGATGAAAAATTTTTGGTCTTGGGTTTGAAGGAAATTCACAATTTCATCCCCTTCTCGATCTGTTAAAAACTCACCGGCAGCCCTGGGCTCCACCCGATGCAATTCGTAAAATGGCGTGGGAGTAGCGGGTTCATAGGGGTCAAAATAACTAGGAGGCTGACCTAAATCATTGCCTCCAAAATTGAAATCAAAACCCTGGTCTTCCGGATACATCCCCTCTCCTCCAAGATGCCATTTCCCTACATGAAAAGTCGTGTAGCCCAGTCCTTTCATTCGCTCCGCCAAGGTAAGCTCTTCCAAGGGCAGAAATCCCTGGTTTTTTGGGGTCAGTAAGGGTTGTCCAGGATTTTCAGCATACTCCCCGGCTAGCCCAGTGGTTCCTGTACCTTGAAATCGCGCATAAATCCAATCCGTGATTCCTATTCGTGCAGGGTATTTTCCGGTCATCAAGGCAGCCCTTGAAGGGGAACATATCGCCGCTGCAGCATAAGAATGGGTAAATAACATGCCGGCTGCAGCCAACTGATCTATCGAAGGAGTATCGTAATAATCACTCCCAAGAACCCCAATGTCAGCCCATCCTAAATCATCCACATGAATAATCAAGACATTGAAATCTTGCGTGTTTTGCCCAAAAATGGGACAACTCATTCCCACTAAAAAAAGGAAAAGCAAGGGGTATTTTTTCATTTGCATCAGGTATGGTAACGCTTCAGAATCGACTTACAAATCAAGGAACAAGTTAAAACCCCTATCCTTATTTCCAAAAACCTAGTTCCATACAGCCTACTAAATTGTAAATTTCTTCAACTAGATCGTTCAGCACTTCCTAAAAAATCAATCGCGCTAGTTGCTCCAACTAGAACCTACAAGAAAGCCTGGGATTCAGTTTTTAACCCAAAAATTCACTTACCCCTTCTCGTCAATGTAGGCAAGCAACAGCTTTCTCAATAAGCGACGCTCCTCAGCAATGGTCTCTACATTGGATTCTAGATTGTTAAGCATTCCTTGGAGATTGGCCACGGCATTGGACACCTTGCGCAGCTGCTTGGGATCTAGAGGGAGCAGATGGGGTTCTGGCTTTTTTCCTTGCAACTTATCCAAGCCAAGTCGAGGCATGTCGTACACCTCCTCTATAAGACCTAATAATTCTAGTCGCTTTTCGCGGTAGCGCGTTTGGTTGCCCATAAAAATCTGCTCCTTTCGCGTATACACCGACAAGTGCCGGACGATGCTATCCGAACGGATCAGCCGCATATTGCCCGACTTCAGCTCATCTCGCGTGGCCATGTTTTCCACAAAACTGATCCCTGTGACCAAGGAACCTGAACCCGGAAGGGTGAAGTAGGCGAACAAACTGTCCAAAAAGGGCTTTTCTCCAAGGCCTGCTTGCATCAAGGGAATCAAGGTATTGATCTGCTGTTCTTTTAAGGCATAGTTGGCCTTCACCTCTTCCATCCGGATACTATCCAAGTCCAAGTCCTCTACCAAGCGCTGCGCATACTGCACCCCGCGAGCAGTTTCGCCCCATTTTTCCCGTTGGTTGTCTGCAAAAAATCCCAGTGTAATCGCTGCAAACACCATTAAAAACTCCATGCCGTAACGCTTCCAGCTCGGTGTCTTTTTCTTTTTCATCTGGGTGTCTATCTCGTGCCCTTTTAGTTTCATTTTAGTAGTATTTGTTGCCTTTCAACCTGTTCTCAATAGAAAAAGAAGAAGAAAAACAAGGCCACGTTGGTAATCCGCACGCCCTCGTAGTAGCCTACCGTTCGCCGAGAACCATCCATCGCCCGACCATCTTCCACGTATCCTATCGTCCGACGAGACTGATCCATCACTCGCCCATCTTCGATGTAGCCCAGCGTGGACCGGGAACTATTCATCACCCGTCCGTCTTCCACATAGCCAATCGTCCGTCGCGAACCATCCATCACCCGACTTCCATCGAGGTAGCCTATCGTCGATCGAGAACCATTGGTCACGCGCTCTCCCTCGATGTAGCCCACCGTACGTCGGCTGCTATCCATCAAGCGCTGCGCTAGACTTGGCGTAGCGCCAAGTGCCAAACAAATAAGTAGGATAAGTAGTAGAGGTCGCATCTGATATAAATGAATAGGATTATCCGCAATTATGCAAGTAACTCAATAGGGATGTTTACCAAGCGGATAATTCGGTCAACGGCTAACTGTCGACAGACCACAGTCAATCGTGGTTATAGTAGGCTTTATCTCTAAAATTACAATCTGCTGTCGTCTGTGGCCTGTCAACCGTTGACAAATCAACTAGTCCACCGCTAACTGTCAACGGTCCACAGCCCGTTGTGGTTATAGCACGCTTTGTTTCTATAATTACAATCTGCTGTCGTCTGTGGACTGTCAACTGTTGACAAATCAACTAGTCCACTGCTAACTGTCAACGGTCCACAGCCAGTTGTGGTTTTAGTACACTTTGTCTCTATAATTACAATTTGCTGTGGACTGTGGTCCGTAAACTGTTGACAATCAATGATCCACAGCCAGTTGTGGTTTTAGTACGCTTTGTTTCTAGAAATCCAATCGGCGGTGGACTGTGGTCCGTCAACCGTTGACAACAATTTTATTACGGCGAAATCCGATACAAGATAATTCGCTTATCCGCCTCCGACTTGGTTCGGACGATCAACTCCTTCCCCTCCTTTTCTTGGTACTGCTGATTGACCGCCTTGATGTATCGAGAGCGTCTCACCCGCCTGTAGTCCAAGCTCTCTAGCTCAGCGATACCAAGCAGCTCGTCCAACTGGTGCACATCTACTAGTGCTACTGGATGGGCAAGCAGTCGAGCCACCATTCGAACAATATCCTCGTCACCATCTACCGTTCCGATCGCTGTAGCTAACTCCGAAGATTCGGGCTCTTCCTCCTTGGACTTAAGGTTTTTCTTCCACCAGATAATCCCTGCTATTGCAAACAACAAACCTAAAGCTGAAAGAATAGAAAAAGACCATTCCTCCAAACCATAGGAGGGGCTTGGCTTGGTAAAGCGAATTTCCCCTACCTTTTTGAACCTTTCCTCAAAATCCTTTTCTGGACTTAGAAAAGTAGGATCGCCGTATTTATCAAAAAATACCGCAGAATTTCCAGAAGCTACCGCTACCGAATACGTTCTGAACTTTCCAAAGTCATTTTCTTGAGCAAAATACAAGCCGTTCTCCTTTTTATGAACTAAGAGGAGCCCAATCTCAGCCTTAAGTTGATACAATTGAATTCCATAGTCCTTCAAATCAAACGAAGGAAGAATCCACTGCGAGTTTTCTGATTTTTCAGGAAAATCCAAGTACAAGGAACTCCAAGACTGATTCTTAAAATCAAATAGATAGCCGTTTTTTTCGGGTTCAAATAGTTTAGATGGCTGGTGGATGTATTCCCCCAAAATGGAAAATACCCGGTCTCCATCCACAAAAATCCCTACTCCAGCATAATTTTTTGGGTATGAAACTACCGGGATAGGATCCCAACTGCCCTCGACAAAATCAAACCTAAGGAGCTCACTATGTCCTTGCCAAAATCCATAGCGCCCCATGGAATACAAATTGCCTTCCCGAACAAAAAAATGCGGATGGCAATTGAAACCCGAAGAGGTACCCTTGTATAAATTCTCCCAACTAGCGCCTGTCCACCTCAAGACATCAAATCGACAAGGCAAGAGGGCAAGGAGCTGATCCTTGACATAAAATAAGGTAATAGGATCAGCACTAGAAATATAGGGCGAAGCCACTACCAATTCTACCATGGCTTGGGTAATGCCCTGAGGCAAATTCTCCCAAGCAAAAGCTGCATAGGTCTCTTTTGGATTTATTTTTATCCAATCAAAACTGCCAACTGAATCCTTCTCCGATTGGGCTGGAAGAGTAAGGCAGGAGAAAAATAAGACAACAAAAAATAGCGCTGCTTTCATAATTAACTAGTTTTCCATCCTGTGAGAAAAGCCCGCAGATTTGGAATAAAACACGAGTTAAATGTAGTAAAAACTAGAAAAAATACAATATGATTATCCGCGATCATGCCAGTAGCTCAGCTCGCCTATTTAAAACTGCGGATAATCGTTGACAGCTGATAGGCCGCGGCCTACAGGCTGTCCATGAGCCGCGGCCCACAGGCGGTCCACAGCTCACCTAATTGAACCTCAACCCTTCTTTTGTCTGGTTAATAGTGAAAAAGCGGATATTCAGAAAATACAATTCAAAACTCGGGAGAAAAGTACAGTCAATCCATAAAAATCCCCGCTGCAGTAAAAACCACAGCGGGGATTTTCGATAAATTAAAATGGCGCTACCCAGTTGGGTATCCTTATTTCAAGCCTCCAATCATGTCTTCGGGCTTGACCCACTCGTCAAACTGCTCCGAAGTAAGCAATCCCAAACCTAGGGCTGCCTCACGCAAGCTCGTTCCTTCCTTATGTGCCTTTTTGGCGATAGCCGCTGCATTTTCATAGCCAATGTAAGGATTCAATGCAGTCACGAGCATCAAGGAGTTTTCCAAGTGCCGCTGGATCATCGGGGTATTCGGTTCAATCCCCACCGCACAGTTCACATCAAAAGAAACGCAAGCATCTCCGATCAGGCGAGCCGACTGTAGGAAGTTGGCCGCAATCAGTGGCTTAAATACATTCAGTTCAAAATGACCATTTGCTCCACCAATGCTGATCGCCACATCATTACCCATCACCTGAGCAGCCACCATGGTCATCGCCTCCACCTGGGTCGGATTGACCTTTCCCGGCATGATGGAGGATCCTGGCTCATTTTCTGGAATCAAGATTTCCCCAATACCCGAACGCGGGCCGGAAGAAAGCATGCGGATGTCGTTGGCAATTTTCATCAAGGAAACCGCCAGCTGCTTCAAAGCTCCGTGAGTTTCCACCATCGCATCGTGGGCGGCTAGCGCCTCAAACTTGTTGGGTGCCGTCACGAAAGGGAGACCTGTCAGGCCAGCGATTTTCTTCGCCACCAACTCAGAGTAGCCCTGCGGCGTGTTCAAACCGGTTCCTACTGCCGTACCGCCCAAAGCAAGTTCCGACAGGTGGGATAGCGTATTGTTTACTGCGCGCAAGCCATGATCTAACTGGGCTACGTAGCCGCTAAACTCCTGTCCAAGAGTAAGTGGGGTGGCATCCATAAAGTGAGTACGGCCAATTTTTACCACCTGCTTGAAGGCTTCTGCCTTTGCTGCTAGCGTGTTGCGAAGTTGCTTTACCCCCGGAATGGTCGTTTCAGCGACCATCTTGTAGGCTGCAATGTGCATTGCCGTAGGGTAGGTGTCGTTGGAGGACTGGGACTTGTTGACATCGTCGTTGGGGTGGATTTTCTTCTTGGCATCTTCCAAGGAGCCTCCCAACAATACATGTGCGCGGTAGGCAATCACCTCATTCGCATTCATGTTGGACTGGGTGCCCGAACCGGTCTGCCAGATGACCAATGGAAACTGGCTGTCGTGCTGTCCAGTCAGCACCTCGTCACATACCTGTGCAATAATCTCCGATTTGGAGGCTTCCAGGACACCAAGCTCCGTATTGGTCAAAGCTGCCGCCTTCTTCAAGATGGCAAAGGCATGAATGATTTCTATAGGCATGCGGTTTTGTACGCCGCCAATCTTAAAATTATTGATGGAACGCTGCGTTTGCGCTCCCCAGTAAGCTGAAGCCGGAACCTCCACAGGCCCCATGGTATCTTTTTCAATGCGTATGGACATGGTAGTCGAAATAAAAGGGTGAAGAATGGAGCACAAAGGTACATCCAAAGTCCCTTTTTGCCTACAGCTAGCGAGAGGATTCGACCTTGCTTCCTGGAAAATTGATCACTTCTTGAAAAAGTTTTTTGCTGGGTACCAGCTGCCGATGAAAGAAGAACACCGCCAAGGCATAATTGACCCCTGAGAGGATAAGACAAACTCCCCCTTGAAGGAATTGATTCGTTACCAAAAAGAAGAAAAGGGAAAAGGCTAACAGGACCACCGTCCAAAACCAAAGGAAAAAGCGGGTGGTCGAAAAGAGTTGGTAGCGGGCAAAAATAATGCTCCCTCGGGGCGTGTCCTCCACCTTTCCTAGGAGCAGTGGAAGAAAATTGTCCCCTTTTTCAATGACTCGCGAAAGGCGAAATCCATCCGCTTCCACAAGTCCATTGAATAGGGGCCGGATTTCTGGCAGTCCTTCGGTCCGAGTGCCTCGAGTGACCGCAGCCAAACGATCCAAGACCTCCTCCTTAGACAAGGCGCTGACGAGGGTTTCCCGACCAAAAGGCAGCCAATTCATCCCTTACCTTACTGCAATGCAGGAAATCTCCACCTGCACATTTTTTGGGAGTTTGCTTACTTCCACTGTTTCCCGTGCTGGGGGATCGGACTTAAAATACTGCCCGTAGGCCTCGTTGATGGCTCCA
>JBIIGH010000290.1:0-3346 GCA_044236565.1 Algoriphagus sp.
CGAATCGATTTTCAAATGCGTTCGAAGTTGTTCCAAACTATTGGCCAAGTCTCGGGTGGAGACTAAAGGAAAGCGATCGTAATAGGGCAACCCAGTTTTTGGATTTTCAGAAAGCGGATTGGTAGAACCATAGCAGCTTCCCAAAAGGTTGGCGCAGATAATAAAATGGTTCGAAAAGTTGTAAATCGCCTTTTCACCTACTAGTCCACTCCACCATTCTGCCGCATTGGAATCACCCGTGAGGGCATGAACTACCCAGATAACATTGGATGCATCCGCATTTAGGCTTCCATAAGTGGTGTAGGCCACAGTGAAATCCTCCAAAACCTCACCTGATTCTAATGTTAAGGGGACTGATGATTTGTAATTTCTGGTAACCATTCTGAAAGGAAATTTCCTAAGCTTTTGAAAAATAGGAAATCCCTTCAAAAATACAGCATCTACTCAAGAAACTAGTATTAAAAAGACCAGAAAACTAATGCTTAGAGCTGCCCTTCTGAATACCTAAAAATAGGATGTATGGCCTCTGGATCAGGCTTTATTGTAGTTAATTCCTTTACCAAACCATTCGTAAGTCCATAGACCCAACCATGCACTTCAGGCGACTTTCTATTTTGCCAGGCCTTTTGAAGAATGGATGTTTTGATCAAGTCTTGGCACTGCTCAAGCACATTGAGCTCTACCAATCGATTTACCCGATCTGTATGGTTCGAAATTCCATCAATTTCTGCTTGGTACATTTTGTAGACTTCCTTGATATTTCGAAGCCATTTGTTGATCAATCCAAAACTCTTGTTTCCCAAGGCCGCTTCTACTCCTCCACAGCCATAATGCCCACAAACGATGATGTGATCCACTTCTAGAACTTCCACTGCATATTGAAGAACAGAAAGTAGATTTAAATCTGTATGCACCACCATATTGGCAATATTCCGGTGCACAAAGACTTCGCCCGGATCCGTACCGGTAATTTCATTTGCTGGAACTCGACTATCTGAACAGCCTATCCATAGAAATTTAGGTTTCTGTTGGTGAGATAGTCGATTGAAAAAATCTTTGTCTTGTTGAATTTTCTCTTCAGACCAAGCCTTATTTTGGAGTAATAATTTTTCGTAGGGGTTCATAAATCTTCGTTTTTATAGAATGAATAACCTTCAATCAAAATAGTTATGTTTTTAGAGGATGCACTGCTGATAAAATCATTCAATACATCCTGTATATCGTGATCGATAAATCGTGCCAAGGCTGCATTTAAGACTACCTTGCTTCCATCAGGAATCTGACTTAATTCCTTTTTTAATAGCGCTTTATTTAAAAAAGAAACATCTTTTTGAAGTTTGATCAGATAATTTCCCTTATGCTCCGTGACCAAGACTGAGCGATTGAAATTTGTTTTTATCACAAAAAATAAACCAACCACCATTCCAATCCCTATGCCTACCAGAAGGTCTGTAAGTAAAATTGCGACCACAGTTACTAGGAATGGTAAAAATTGGTCCCATCCCTTTTTATATTCATTTACAAAAAGAGCAGGTTTTGCAAGTTTAAATCCCACCACAAGTAAAACTGCTGCTAAGCCACTTAGCGGGATTTGATTCAACAATCCAGGAATACTTAGCACTAACGCCAAAAGTAAGAAGCCATGTAAAATTGTCGACAACTTTGTTTTCGCACCCGATGCAATATTTGCAGACGTTCTCACAATCACAGCTGTAATTGGAAGACCTCCCACAAATCCGGAAACAGTATTTCCAATCCCTTGGGCGATCAATTCTTTGCTTGTGGGAGTGCTCCGCTTGTATGGATCCATTTTATCACCTGCTTCAATGGAAAGTAAGGTTTCTATACTTCCGATAACTGCGAGCGTCACAGCGACAACCCAAAAACTAGAAGTGGTGATTAGGTCAAATTCTGGAAAAGTCAACAAGGTGGGAAGCTCTTTCCAGCCTGATAAAGTAGGTAGGATCACCAGGTGTTCATTGTCCAATACCCAATCTGGTTTTATTCCCTTGTAAAGATTATTTAAACCAATACTAGCCAGTACTGCCCATAATGCTCCAGGTACAAAACCCAAAAACCGATTTTTCTTGATTACAGGTCTTTCAAAAAATAGTATCAAGCCTAAGGATAACAGCACAATTGGAATAGCTCCCGGACTGAAGTAGACAAATGCATAATAAATTTCTGAGAAGGTATTGTGCTGATCTGCTTGATTAAAAGCAAAATCTCCCAAGAAATCCTTATCGTAACCTAAAGCATGTGGTATTTGCTTGAGTATTAAAATTAGTCCGATAGCGGTAAGCATTCCCTTTATAACCGCATTCGGAAAATAATATCCGATCACACCAGCTTTAGCAATGCCTAGAAAAAATTGAATAATCCCTGCAGCAACTAAGGCCCCCAAAAACAAAGGAAATGTGCCTAAGGTGGTAATTGAATCCAATACAATCACAGTAAGGCCCGCTGCTGGACCACTAACAGATACAGAAGATTTGGAAATCGCTCCAACCACAATTCCACCAAGAATACCAGCAATAAGGCCTGACATGGGGGGTGCTCCACTGGCAATTGCAATGCCCAGACAAAGTGGCAAGGCCACCAAGAAGACTACTAAACTGGACTTTAAATCATTGGCGAAGGTTTCGCTAATCTTATTTTCCATAGTTAAGTTTAACCAAAAAAAATCAATTGTATAAAAGTTGTTACTGTAATAGTTAAATCTAATTTATGTCAAAAGTGTTTAAAAAAAAAATAGAACAGCTAACCTGCTAATGGCTAGTATGCTCTATTTTTTTCTTTGATAGGTGAAAAACCAAAAAGAGTTTTTGTCCTTGATTTTTAGTTTAGAAGGGCTTCTACTGCTTTATCAATCTCTTTAAAGTCAAACTTAGCAGAGGCGAATTCTAATTTTGTACGGATTTCTGCTAAGCAAAGGTTTCCTATACTTCCTTCGTGGCTGTGGGCTACTTTATCTTGATTGGGCACAAAGCGCTTCGCTTCTATATCCTCCCCAACCTGCTTGTACGCATCCCGGAAGGGAACGCCTTTTAGCACCAACTCATTGACGACTTCCACAGAAAATAGATGCATGTAAAATGGATCATCCAGGATATTTTTTCTCACCTGAATTGATTTCAGCATAAAATGGCTCATCTGAAGACAGGACCGCATGGATTCGAGGGCTGGAAAAATTTCTTCTTTTAACAGCTGCATGTCTCGGTGGTACCCAGTAGTAAGATTTGTGAGTAAGAATCCCACCGTTCCGGGTAGACTTTGAATTTGATTTGTCTTGGCACGAATCAATTCGAAGACATCGGGATTCTTTTTGTGAGGCATTATGCTACTT
>JBIIGH010000047.1:0-12624 GCA_044236565.1 Algoriphagus sp.
CTCCAGGTGCCATCTCCTCCCTGAGGCAAGTCCGGATTGATGGTCCAATCCTGAAGGAAGTTGGCTCGGTAATGAAAAATCTTTCCCAGCTTACCGGAGGCAACAATATTTTTGGCTAGGGTAACTGCAGGCACACGTCGGTAATTGTACCACACCGTGTTTTTTACCCCAGCAGCTTCCACCGCCTCCAGCATGCCTTTGGCTTCTGCAACAGTTCGGGCGAGGGGCTTTTCACAGAGGATCATTTTGCCAGCCTTCGCCGCAGCAATGGCGATTTCGGCATGCATGTCGTTGGGCGTACAGATATCCACTGCGTCAATATCGTCTCTTGCAATCAGCTTCTTCCAATCTGTTTCGTAGGAAGCATAGTTCCAGCGTTCCATAAAGGCCTTGGCATTTGCCTCTCTTCGGGAGCAGCAGGCTTGCAATACAGGGCGGTACTCGTATTCAGGAAAAAAGTCAGCCAAGCGCTTGTAGCCATTGGTGTGGATTCTCCCCATCAGCCCTGTGCCAATGAGGCCTACGCGAATTAGTTTTTTAGTACTCATGGTTCTAGTAAGTTAGAAGTAAACGGAAAATCTATGTTGGAAACTGCAGAAGGCGAAGATCTGCTCAATGCCCCTGTGCAGTCCGAACCGCGATCATCGCAGCGAGGATATCGTTCCAAGTTTGCTGCTTTTCCATGACTGCGTTGGGAAACATGCATCCATCCCAGCAGATGTGCGTCAAGGCTTGGTTGTAGTTGCCTGCAGCATCCCGTAGCCAGTAGCCCGCATCGTGTGCGATGTCAAGCACCCCGTTTGGATCTGTAGCCTGGCAGTGACGACCTGTTTTGTCATGGGATCCAGATCCAAAAACAGAACCATCATTTTGTGCCACGTGAAAGTCAATCGTCCATGGGCGAAGGGCATCCGTCACGGTTTTAAGGGCTACCTTAATCGCTTCTCTGTCCTTCAAATCTGCATCTACCGGAAGTATACGGTGCTCGGGAGCATTGTAACCTAGAGTGTACAAGAAAGTATGGGACATGTCGGCTTGGAACCCTACATTCTTCCGATCGGTCATTTCTAGGAGTTCGACCATGTGCTTCCAGCTGTGCATTCCTCCCCAGCAAATTTCCCCTTCGGCTGCAAGTCGCTCGCCAAAACCTGCCGCTACATCGGCTGCTTCACGGAAGGTCTGCGCGATCAACTTGGAATTGGCCAATGGATCTTTTGACCAATCGGTAACACCAGCAGCGGAATCAATTCGAACGATTCCATACTCTCGAACCCCCAGTTCCTTGAGCTTTTGCCCAAATTCACAGGATTTTCGAACCATATCCACGAAAGTCTTTCGCTGATCGGCAGTCCCCATCGCTGAACCTGCCCAGATAGGCGCCACTAGGGAACCTACCTTGAGTTGGTGCTTGGCTACCTTATCTGCCAGTCTTTTAGGCTCATCGGGATCATCCAAGTCAAAATGTGGGGCAAGTAAGCCCACATCGATTCCATCAAATTTGACACCATTGACTTCAGAGGCTGCAGTCATGGCAAGCAGCGTATCAAAAGGGATCACCGGTTCAGAGTCCGGACCTTTCCCGACCAATCCTGGCCAGGTGGCATTGTGAAGTTTGGGAAGCGTATTCATATTTGTTCGTGATTGGGTTGATTGTTCGGGTTTCTATTTTTTCTGAAGCCAAATCCTTCTGAGAAGGAAGAACTGGTTCTTAGGCAATTTTTAAATCTGGATTTTTTGGACCGAAGTGCTTCAGCATCACAATGGGATCGGTTTTGGATAGGTTGGTGATCTTCACCCCAGCCTTGGCAGCATCCTCAGACACGAAGTATTCGTCGTGTGTCAATTGCCCAAATCGGATCAGCGAAGGAGTTTCAATATCCCAAGCACCCATTTTACCATGTCCTTGCATCATAATCATGCCATAGGCTGCAGCATCGGTGATGGTGACAGTCTGGCCTGGCATCACCGTCAGCTCCTTGGCACTGTAGTCATGGGATCGGTAGCAAATCCAAGTTTCCTGGTAGCCCGCAGCTTGCATCTGAGCGGAATCGGCTACCGGCTTGGGCTCCATGTAGTGGTTATCCATCAAGTTGGGATTGACATTCAGATCCCAGTCAATCATTTCAAGCAAGAGTTCGTAGTCTCCCCAACGGTTTTTAGGGCAGGCATTCCAGAGTAACTCATCCGGAATAATGGCTTCATTGACCAAGGATTGGTACATGGCAAAGATGTCGGAGGCTTTTTGCGGTTCGTAGGTACACATGCTGCCTGGTGCATGGAGCATTCCGGGAGGCACATCCCAACCCGTACCCGGTTGCAAGCGAAACGCTTGGGAGTAATTCGTGATCTTGTTGTCCCCTTTGTTGAAGTTTTTCAAGCAATCCAGAATCGTCTCCTTGCTCGTTCCAGGTGCGATTCCAAAGAAGGTGTAAGGAAAATCTCCCCCATGGTTGTTGACTTGTGGTGGAAAATAGTAGGCCTCTGGCTTTCCATTTTGACCCGTCAATTTGCCAAACTCATCCGATGGGTGGATGTGATGTGGAAGTGGCCCCATGTTGTCAAAAAATTTGGAGTACATGGGCCAGGACTTGAACTCATTCCAGAGACGGGAACCGATCAGTGCTGATCCCAATTCCTCCACTGCATCCTTGAGCAAAAAGAGTTGGGTACTGCTCCCATCTTCGAAAGCGATGTGGCTTAAGCCTTCATTTTTTGAAGTGAGGGGACCATTTTGGGCAGCAGTGGTAGAGGAAAACCAACGTTCATCGATGCCACCTCGCATGCCTCCAAAAGCGTAATAATCATCTGGATGCAACTTGATTCGGCGACCGGGCACGCAAAATGAGCGGGGAACCCAGGTGGGGGTCAGTCGTACAATTCCTTCGCCCTGTTCGAGCGCTTTTTTAGCTAAACTCATGCCTGTATATTTTGGGTTAGTGTAAGTCTTTTTTTGGATTATCCGCAATGATGCCTGTGGCTCTTGCAATCAATGATTCACCGCGGATAATCGCCAACGGTCGACAGACCACGGTCCACGGCTCATTCAACTGAACCTCAAATCTCATTTTCCTCAATGCTAGAATCAAAGCGATTAATCATATTTTATAATTAGTTAAAATCGGTAAACAAGTGGCAGGTCCTTTTGAATTGGGTCAAGAAAATTCCCGAGCAGCATCCCCTAGCAAAATGCTGAGCCGTAGGTCATAACTTCGGGTTTCTCCAGGCTCCAGCAAAATCAAACTCTCATTTGCCCGAGCAGCAGCCTGTCCAATCGGTGGATTTGTAGCAGGCTCAAGTGCAGTTACGTATTCATTTTTTCCCCAATGCTGCCAATGGATAAGCCAGGGCAATTGGGTTTTGGAGAAGGATATCTTTAATCCCAGGCCCAATTGGTCGTTGACATAGCCACAGGTCACTTGCTGCATTTCATCTGTTTGAGGATCTATAAAGGCTACCTCTTCCCCAAAGCCAGCATGGCTATCCATGGGAGCTGGGCAGTGTCTAAATCCATCTTTTCGCGAATTTTGCCGAACTACTGTCTCTCCAGATCTCGGCTGCATTTCCCCCTGCCAGACAATCCGCGTTCCAGCATCAATCAAGGGCCATCCACAATTGATATGATACAACAGCATGTGTGGTGCCTTTGCATTCCCACGATTCGTGACTTGATCGTGTATCCTAATTTCTGGAGACCCGATTGTTCCGGAGATCCGGCGAACGAGTTCCAAACTGGGTCCAAAAGTACTGCTTTCGGTGACTTTTCCGACCACCTCAAATCCCAAGTCCCCAGAGAAAATATCCGGCTGCTTGATTGAAATGAGTTCAGCGGATAGGTTGGAATAATTGCCATGCAATCCTCGAGATCCATTCGCATCGGAATTGGGAGGGCCGGCATTGGATAGTCCGCAGGTAGTCAATAAGCCTCCACCAAAGGTGCGGAGCCAATCAATACCTTGGTTAGAGAAGGGCTGAGGTGAAGTCAAGCCAGCATGAGAAATCCATGCCAGGCTATGTTCATTGAAAAAGGCATCCAAAATATCCATGCCTCGATCTAAAACCACCTTGTAGCGAAGCCCAGTACCCGTATTGATCCAAGCGATACGCACTCCTCGCCCTGCTCCATTGTCCAAAACGGAAGTTTCTATCCCTCCCAGTTGCTGGGAGTTGGAGAGGGTATGCTTCCAATTTTGGGAGTCTTTATACTTCATTTTTTTTTCACCGTAAAACCCATGATTAAGCTTGTCTACCCTATCCCTTTTTCAAGAGTATATTCCTAAACATCACCTTCATGGGAGGGCCAACATGCACTTGGAAGCCGAATAATCCACTCATCTTTCTGTTTTTGGTATCGGCATCCTCCACCTCGCTCATCAGCGTGCCGTTGACATAATGCTTCAGGGTGGTCCCCTTAGCCACGATATGTATGGTGTTCCAGTCCCCCTTTTTGATTAAGTTTCCTAGAGCAGCGCGATCGCCCAACTCATTTACCAGGTTCAATCCCTTCCAGGCATTATTCGCTACATAGCCACCTACAGCAGCAATGTCATCCGGTTGCGCACTGATCTGTGTGCGCTGTCCACGATAGGCAAGCGTGGTACGCTTACGCTCTTCGTAGTTTTGGCCCGTGTAGCGATTTGCTCCATCGATATCTGCCTGGTAGCCTCTTAGGGCATAGGATAGCTCGGTGAATCGTTCGCTGCGGTATTGTACTCCAGAGTTTCCATTTTCTGAAATCCAATAGTCCACCTTCAACTCAAAATCGCCAAGCTCTCCACCCTTCCAAATAATGAAGGTGTTGTTTTTCAGCAGCGTAGCTGCAGTGATTTCTCCTACAATCGCTCCTTCTTTGACTGACCAGTAGACCGGATCAAATTCCCAGCCTTCCAGGCTTTTGCCATCAAAAATTGGGGTAAATCCATCCTGAGAAATCTTGGACGGTACAGATGCTTGACTTGATGTTTCTCCATTGGAGAAGAGCCCATACCCAAGCAGCGTCAACGCTGCTGCTACCTCGAGAAGTAGGTAAGGTTTTAGATTGGGAATTTTCATCGCTGTGCAGTAGGTTGCTTGTACACGGCATGAGTTGCATTTCCCCCAGAAATGAGGTAGGCCATCAAGTCTTTCAATTCCTCTTCATTCAGTCGATTGATCAACCCTGGCATCATTATGGATACGTCCCCATTTTTCTTCAGCGCGACGGTACTTTTAGAAACGGTTTTGATGTCGTTTGGAGCAAAAGGATTTTGAGAAATGTAATAATTCTTCGCATCCTCGTTATTAATTCTACCCACAATTGAGCCTCCCGCTTTGAGTTCGAGAACCGTAGATTGGTATTGATCGGAAATGGTGGCGTTGGGATCGATAGTGGCCACCAAGATGTCTTTGGCAGAAAAACGGGTTCCCAACTGGCTCAAATCCGGGCCAATTGCTCCCCCTTGGCCTTGCATGGTATGGCAGGACTGACATAGGGTAGCGGCATACATCGCTTTTCCCTTTACCAAATCACGACCCACTAGATTGGCTACCAGGGGCTCTGCTTCTTCCAGCGTCCAGCGGCGACCTGGGCCTTCAGGTTGAACATCGGAATTTATAATGTCATTTCCACTTTCAGTAAGAAGCTTACCTCCTGATAGTTCATCGTATTTTTCGAAGTCCGCTTTATCCACGGAGGCCAAGGCCATTTTTCGGGCGCGATCTAGGAAGCCTACATAGCTACGTCCTCCTTTGTAGGCGGTGAGGGCATTTTTGATCCAACCAAAGTATTCGACTCGCTGTGCAGGGGTCCAACCTTTGTCCGCTCCACCCAAAACGGTTGCATAGAAGGTAGCTTGCGCAGGCGGTACATTGGCCAGCATATTCGCAATATCCAATCCATACTGAGGATTTCGCAAAATCAAATCCGAAGATTCAGTAAAGGTCTTTTGGTAGTTGGGATCGTCTTTGGCGTTTTTGAGTAAAGCAAGCGTCTTTCCAACTACCGAAGGCGCATCGAGGTGCACCAATAAGATGGAAAGGGATCGGTTGAGCAGGTTGTCATCCGCAGGATAATGCGGGTCCAAATAAGCAGCCAATTGGGCTTTGCTTGCAGTAGCCCCTTTGTCGTAACGGGACAAGATGACTTCGATGGTTCGTAGGATGTTTTGCTTGTCCGTTGCAGAAAGGGTGGCATAATCCAATTGCATCAGACTGCTCAGCATGGCTCCTGCATCCGCATCCGTACCCTGGTGTGCCAAGGCCAAAATGGCTTGAATTTTTGAGGTAGAGTTGGTTTCTGCCAGGGCTTTAGCCTTCCAGCTGCCTACGGGCTGATGCTCTACGGCTACACGGGCAGCATACTGCACAAATCGGTCTGGATGATTCAAGTTGCTCCAGGCTTTTTCCAAACCTGCAGGGGAAGCCCCTTTGGCATGGTATTGCTCTAACTCCCGTCTCAACTTCGCCTCCTGAGGCAGATCCGCTTCCTTGAGCGGTGTGTAGGTGTCCAATTCTCCCTTGTAGTACACTCGGTAAAGGTCCGATTCCAATCTTCGCCCTCCTGTAGCAAAATAGAGTGCCCCATCTGGTCCAATCGTTCCATCGGTCAGCGGCAGTGGCGCTCCTGAAATAAATTCTTCCGCGGTGGCTTCATAGGTGGCTCCTTTGGGAGTCAAATGGATGGCATAGATGATTCCAAAACTCCAATCAAACGCGTACAAGGCCTTTTTGTATTTGCTTGGAAAATTGGCCTTTGCTCCAAACATGACATTGGTCGGGGAACCCTGACCAATATTAATCGTGGCAGGGAGGTTGTCAGGGTAGTTGGGAGACCACTTGGAGTTGCCTGTCCGCCAACCGTATTCAGATCCACTGGTCAGGTGAGCAATGCGCGTAGGACGGTACCAAGGCATTCCAAAATCCCATTCCATATCCGAATCGTAACCGAAAATATCCCCTACTTCATTGTAGTCAAAATCAAAGGTGTTTCGGTATCCTGCAGAAATCAATTCCCAATCTTTTCCTTCTGGATCTATTCTAGCCAACCAGCCCCCCGGTGCTTTCCGTTCGGTGGCATGGCCTCTAGGATCTTTGATGAGCGGAAAAAGGTTGTCTTCCTGCCATACCCTTGGCAATCGGTAATGATTCATTTCTGGCACATCCACGTGGTTGCCCGCTATCAAATAAATGCCTTTCCCATCCGGAGTGAGTCGCATGGAGTGAGGTCCATGCTCTCCTTGCTCCCCTTTGAGCTCTCGAATCTGGGTGATCGACTCAAATTGATCGTCTCCATCCAAGTCCTGAATTCGGTAAAGACCCGTAGGCTGGCTGAATTTCTCGTTGGGGTTGTGATTCACCATCACGTAAAGAGAATTGAACGCATACAACAATCCTTGCGCATAGCCCATACCCACGAGCGAGTCAGCCACATTTCCTACCACCAACTTTTCTACCTTGGCTTTTTGCGTGGAGTCTGAACCGATGGGAGGAAGTTCCAGTCGATACAGGAAGCCATACTGATCCGAAGTGATCATTCGACCCTTATCATCAAAGGTAATGGCTACCCAGGAGCCCTGCTCATTTTCTCCAGGACTGTAGAGCAATTCTGCCACAAAGCCATCGGGTAGTTTAAGTTTATCGAGTTTGGGATTGCCGGTGAGGGGCCGAACTTCTTCTTTTTTGGCACAGCCAAAAGCGAGCATAAGCACTAGGCCAAGAAGTAAAATTGAAGGAAGGGAGGATTTACGAAACATATAGGTTGGGTATATTGCTTTTTGAAAAATTCTATTTTATCAAATCAAGATGCGAAAAAATTTAAGTCGATAAAAGCAAGTTTTGATAAGTTTTTATACAAGTGGAAATACAAGTCCACAACCCTTCAGTCATCTGCATCAAAAAGTCATTGACAATGCACTCCATTCTGCTTAGTATTAGCCTAAATTTTCAATAAACCCATGAAAAATCGCAGCACCCTCACTTGGAATTTCTTTTTCGTTCTTGCCGGAATCATCCTCTTTGGCTGTAAACCTGAGCCTACGCTTGAACTGACAAAAGGAACTCGAATAGCCCTTGTTGGGAATAATCTAGGTTCTCGAATGATGGAATACGGCGGTTTGGAAACAGAACTTCACCTGCGCTACCCAGACAGCACGCTTTTCATTCGCAACCTCTGTGATCCTGGCGATACCCCGGGATTCCGACCCCGATCAGGCACAAACGATCCCTGGGCGTTTCCGGAAGCGGAACAATTTCAAGAGGAATACGCCACCAACTCGGGGTCCGAAGGGTTTTTTGAAAAGCCCGACCAATGGCTAACCCGACTGCAAGCAGATGTGGTGATTGGATTTTTTGGATTCAACGAATCTTTTCAAGGCCCGGAAAAGCTTGAAAACTTTAAACAAGAATTAGAAGCCTGGATCCTGCATTCCAAAGCCCAGCGCTACAACGGGAAGGCAGCTCCGCAACTTGCCCTCGTGTCTCCCATCGCCTTTGAGGACCTTTCGGAGATCAAGGATGTTCCCAATGGGAAACTAGAAAACGAAAACCTACTGCGCTACACCGAAGCAATGGAGGAAGTAGCCAAAAAGCACCAAGTGGTCTTTGTGGACGCATTTACCCCAAGCAAAAAATGGTACGCTGCAACCGACGAACCCTTGACGATCGATGGCAGCCAGCTCACCGAAAAAGGATATGAGAAATTTTCTGTTCTACTTGCAGACAAGGTTTTTGGGAAGGCATCGCCAAAAGCTGAAGCAAACAAAGACCTGATTGAAAAGGCCGTACTGGAGAAAAACTGGTTTTGGAACAACGACTACAAAATCCCGAATGGAGTCCATGTCTTCGGCAGACGCTACGATCCTTTTGGACCAGACAACTACCCCTTTGAATTGGAAAAAATCCGCCAGATGACCGCCATTCGCGACACTGCCATCTGGGAAGCAAACCAAGGAAAAGTAAAAGACCTGCAAGCTGCGGATGCAAAAACCAAGGCCTTGCCGGAAGTGACCACCAACTACAACCCGGAAGCCAATGGCAGCCTTACCTACTTGTATGGAGAAGATGCGTTGAAGACCATGAAGGTTCCCGAAGGCTATAAAATAGACTTATTCGCCTCCGAAAAAGAATTTCCAGACCTGGCCAATCCCGTACAAATCTCCTTTGACAACAAAGGAAGACTCTGGGTGGCGACCATGCCCAGCTACCCCCACTACAAGCCTGGGGATAAAAGACCTGCAGACAAGTTGATCATTCTTGAAGACACCAATAATGACGGCAAAGCAGACAAGCAGACCACATTTGCAGGCGATTTGCACATCCCTGTTGGATTTGAGATTGCCGCCGAAGGGGTGTATGTTTCTCAGGGAAATAACCTAGTGCTGCTCGTAGATGAGAATGGAGATGATAAAGCAGACCGCAAAGAAGTTCTCCTTAGTGGATTTGATGACCACGACACACACCACGCTATCTCTGCCTTTGCGGCAGATGAAAGTGGGGCAATCTACATGGCCGAAGGAGTATTCCTCCACACCAACGTGGAAACTTCCTATGGCCCTGTTCGAGGAACCAATGGAGGATTTTACCGCTACGAACCCAAGCGCCACAAGCTGGAGCGGGTCAACCAGGTCAGCATCCCTAACCCTTGGGGCATTGCCTTTGATCGTTGGGGACAGAACTTCTACGCAGAAACTTCCGGTCCCAATGTCAACTGGATGCTACCGGGCTCAACGCTTCCGCGCTATGGCAATGGCAATTTCAAAGGCCCTAACCTGATTGAAAAAGACCACATGGTCCGTCCTACCTCAGGATTGGAATTTATCGCAAGTCGACATTTTCCAGATGAGGTTCAGGGCGATTTGATCATCAACAATACCATTGGATTTTTGGGAACCAAGCAACACCAACTATTTGAGGATACGGTGGGATTCACCACTAAATGGCGTCAGGACCTGATCGTCTCTTCTGACCGCAACTTCCGTCCGGTAGACATGGAAATTGCCCCAGATGGCTCCTTGTATGTGGCAGACTGGCACAACATCCTGATCGGGCACATGCAGCACAATGCACGGGATCCCTTAAGAGACCATGTGCACGGACGAATCTATCGGGTGACCTATCCTTCCCGACCATTGGTGACTCCTGCTAAAGTCAATGGAGAATCCATCCCTGCACTTTTGGAAAATTTGAAGCTTCCCGAATACCGCAGCCGTTACCGTACCCGTCGCGAACTGAGAGGAAGAGATGCTGCTGCGGTAACCGCGGCTGTTGAGAAATGGGTGAAATCGCTAGATAAAAAAGACCCGGACTACGAACACCAGCGCTTGGAAGCCCTCTGGGTCACCTGGGGTGCCAACAAGGTAAATGTGCCTCTCCTCAAGGAGCTACTTGCCTCCAAGGATTATAAAGTGCGTGCTGCTGCTACCCGTGTGCTCCGCTATACCGGACACCAGGTGCCTGACCAAGCCCAACTGCTAACTGCTTCCGTACAAGATCCTCATGGACGCGTACGGATGGAAGGCATTGCTGCGGCTTCTTGGCTACCGCGTGCCCAAGGAGTTCCTATTCTGGCACAGGCTGAAAAACAAGCCAAGGATGCAACTTGGATTCCAGGCACCTTAGAAACAGCCATCGCCCACCTCAATGGGCTTTCTGTAGCCCAGAAAAAGGAGGAAGATATCAAGTCCTCCTTGACCGGATCGGATCGGGAACTCTTTGTGCTAGGCAAGGAAATCTATGCCCGAGAAGGATTGTGTAGCACCTGCCATCAGCCCGATGGTGGAGGATTGACTGCCTCTGAATTCCCTCCACTTCGAGGTACTCCATGGGTCACCGGCAGTCCTGAGCGACTGATCAAATTAGTTCTGAAGGGCTTAATGGGCCCCATGGAAGTGGCAGGAAGAAGCTATTCGGGTCAGGTTCCGATGACCCCACATGAAGGCATGCTGAACGATTCCGAAGTGGCCGCTGTGCTTACCTACGTCCGCAACTCTTTCGGCAACAAAGCTTCTCCCATTTCTCCGGATTTGGTGAAAAAAGTACGGGAAGAAGTCAAAGACAAAAAAGGATTCTGGAGTCCACAAGAACTATTGAAAGCACATCCTTTGGAGAAAAACTAGGCAGTTAGGCCTAGTTTTTTACTCTACCTTTTGGATGGGATACCAGGTACTCACTCCGTTCTCGTTGATGGCTTCGATGGTGAAGTAGTAAGGCTTGGTTCGATCCAAGGTTTTGAGCCAGTACTCGTTATTGCCAAGGACCATGATGGACGTGTACAACTTGTCAGGAGCAGTCCCATAATACAGATTATAGGCATAGGCATCAGCCGAAGGAGACCACTTGATAAAGGCACTACGCTTGTCCTTTTCGGTACGGAACACCATAAATTGAGACACCTTGTTGGGCACCGCTCCACCTGCATTTCCGAAAACCCGGAATCCAGAGAGCGCAAATTTGCCGGTAGGCATCCACACGTTGACCAATTTGAGGTACCTGGTTTTTACAGGGGTCTTCAGTTCTACGTATTCGTGCGGGATGTCCGTGGTGTTTTTGCTTTTGTCCACCAAGACCTCCCACTTCTTCCCGTCTAATGAATGGTAGAGTAGGTACTGGTGGTATTGGTCCGTGCGCTTGCCGAGTCGGTCAGTGTCTACATCTTGATCCGCATAGTTGATCTGAACCGCATTTACCGTACTCACTTGGCCGAGATCCGTTTGGATCCACTCTCCCTTGGCTCCTGATTGAGCACTCCAATAAGTCTTCAGGTCCTCGTCATTGGCCTTGTTGGCCGAAAATCCTCCCAAAGTAGAGGACACCTGCATGGGCTTGTCGTAGTTGAGCAGCATCCATCCAGTAAACTTTCCAGCCTTTTCGGTATTGGGTAGGTAATGCGGATAGTCTCCAAATGCAGTGCTGGACCACATCACATCGTCTTTATCGAAGCCTGCTGGCCAGATGCCTAAGCGCCGCTCAAAGGTGTTTTTGACCGAAATCATGATCGTGCTGATGTGCCAGTACTTGCCTTGGTTGTCCTTGAACGTACTGCCATGGCCTGCTCCTCGGGCAAAGCCGCCTAACTTCATGCTCAAGGGATCAGATTGGGGCGTAAAGGGTCCCAAAGGCGTTGGGCCTACGATTACCCCGTCCGAATAGCCAGAGAATTCGGTACCCGGTGCACCGTATTGCAGGTAGTATTTTCCGTTATGTTTGGTCACGTGAGCACCTTCCATAAAGGGATCCAAAAAGGTATTGTCCATGTGCTCTCCAAAACGCTGCCAGCCGTATTTGTCTGGTTCGAGGAGGTACATCTCCTTTCGCGTGCCAATGGGGGCCATTGTTTTTCGGTTCAACTCAATTCCATATAGAGGATAGCGGTTGGAACTGCCATTGTACATGTAGAGTCGGCCGTCGTCATCGGTGAAGAAGTCTGGGTCCCAACCCCCAATTTCAAATTTTTCGACCAGCGGTTTCCACTCGTTGGCCTTGGGATTGGTGCTCATCCAGATGGTAAAATCTTTTTCGTAGGTAGAGCCCATCACGAGCACGGTATCCCCAACAATACCCACTGCGGGAGCACACAACTCATCGTATACTTTGTTCCAAGGTTGAAGAAAACGTCGGGAATGAAACTCCCAGTTCAACATGTTGTCACTGGTC
>JBIIGH010000251.1:0-3319 GCA_044236565.1 Algoriphagus sp.
AGGTGAAGAGGGAGGAATTGCCTTCAAATCGATCCAAGGCCTTATAGGCTTTGATGAAGGTGTTTTGGGTAAGGTCATCCGCATCTTCATGAATCAATACCATGCGTCGGATCACCTGATAAACAGGTTTTTGATAGGTTTCGATCAGCTCTCTAAAGCCTAACTCCTTGGTGAAAGGAGAGCGGATGCGGGCCAAAAGTTCTTGATCGTTTACCTTCATTTCTGGCTGTTAGACCTGGATAGGTAGGAATGGTTTAATGGATTGAACCAAGTACTTCACTTCTGATGAAGATTTAGGCAAGGGAGTACATCACTTTCAAGTCAGAGCCCTCAAGGAATCTTACTGCTTGATGCAAAATGAACCCAGTTCAGCAGTCCATTAGATTTCTACCAAATAGTCTAATACGCCTGCATTTTTCCCTTTGGGTCGGCTTACCAGTAAGGGAACGCGGTTGTTAAACTGGATGAGTCGCTCTGCCATACTTCCAATATGAAGCGCAGTCGATGCTGTTTTTCCTTTTGTGCCAATTAAAATAGCATCTACCTGAAGTTCAACTGCTGCTGCCACAATCTCCTGCACAGGATTATCGTCTTCATCCGGAGTATAGACAGGCGTAATTTTTATGCCTTTGGTATCTATTTTTCGGATAAACTTCTTGAAGTGTTCTTCCGCATTATTTTTCAAGAGCTTCGTAAACTCCTCAAAACTTTTTCCGGTAAAGTGATAGCCCGAAGGGACTGTGAATACATTTTGAAAAAATAGTTCGGGGTCCTTCCCGTATTTTTTGGACCATAAAATCCCATCCTCTAACGCATTTTTGGAATGTTCTGAAAAATCACTTGGCACTAGAAGCTTGGAGAATTTCGGCTTCGCATTTTCAGGGACGATAAGTAAAGAGCAAGTAGATCGTCTCGATAGCCGTTGGGTAGCTACTCCTGTGCCTACAAGGGCTACTTTTCTTCCCAAAAGAATTAAGTCAGCAGATTTTTCATCCGCTAGCTTTAGGATTTTTTTGGATAGGTTTCCTTCCTTGACTACAAAGCTTAGGTCAAGCCCTTTGGTTTTAGGAAAGTTGGCAGCAACCAATCCTTCCATGTATGCCCTTCGCTCTTCCATCATCTGATCGATCAAATTTGGAAACGCCTCCTGCAATTCCTTTGGAAGGGAGAAGTTTTTAATCACGTTCGTGAAGTAAATCTTTTTTACCTGATTCACTTTTGCGATAAATCCAGCAAAGGCAATTAAGGTCTGATCTAACGGACTTTGGTCAAGACAGACAATCAATTTTTTTATCGGATACATGAGGTTTGAAAGTAACTTGGGATAAAGGTAAGCGTTGTCAAATATTCTTTGGATGCCTATAAAAATATTTTTTCAGGTTTTGAGGCCAGTCACCTTTTGCTTTGGACTGGAGAACTAGTTTTTAACCACTTGGGTAAGTGATTAGAAGAAGCGGGTTTAGGATTGGATAAAGGAATGAAACCCGCACAAATTCTTCTGTCCTAGTTTACCAAGTAATGCGCCGCTCGGTGTATCTTTGATGCATCCGGGCCGTCGACTTGTTCGAACTTCACAAATTAAAAACAATACCGAGTAAAGCCCCCTTCAAAATCAGGCCTCACCTCGTCCCGATAGCTATCGGGATCGAGCCTCGCTCAAAAGCAGGATAACAGTGGAAGGTTGCGATCTAAGGCAGCTCAAATCTTGTCAAACTAGAGGTTTCGTAACACTCTTAGGCCCGGATTATTTTCCTCTATTTTTTAGCCAGGCCCATTCTTCTTTGCCTACACCCAAAAGGGTGGAGCTACCCACAAACACCCCAATTACCAGTAGTGAAGTAGTTAGAATGGATAAGAAAGGGTTGGATAAAGCAGGACTCAAATACAGCGCGGATACCGTGCCTATCCCTACCACTAAGATTTTGAGCGTTTCTACACTGAAGGGATCCAAATTTAGCTTCCACTTTAAGAACCCGTACTTGACCAGGTTGTAGGCAAGCATGACTGCAGCAGAGCCCAAAGCAGCACCTTCAATGCCCATGACAGGAATTAGGTAATAGTTGGCAGCAATCAGCAAACCACTCATGCAGACCGTGAGCAGGAGATTAAATCGGTAGTAGGAGGAGAAAACTAGGATCTCAGAATTTAATGAAAAGGCCACATCCACCAATTTCCCAAGGGCAATAATAAATACTACCCATTTGCCAGTTTGGTAGATTTCCCGGTTGGGTACAAAATGGTAAATCGAGTCGATATTGGCCCAAATAAGTGCAAAGAGCAGCAAACAGATGTAGAGTTGCCGATTGGATAGTTGACGGTAGAGGAGGTTGATTTCCTGGATTCGCTGCTGCGCAAAATGTTCGGCTATTAAAGGCATGGCAACCTGGGAAATCGCTCTCCGGGGAAGTTCAATCACGAGAGCCATGTAAAATGCAATGGAATAGATGGCATTGGCCTCCAAGCTCAACATGGAGCTGATCATGACCGAATCTATTTTTAGGATAAGCGTGGAGGCAGCCGTAGCCAAAAAGGTGATCAGGCTATATTTCAGCAAGGAGCTTTTAAATCCTTCTGGAAACTGTCCCCAGGAAAAATCCAGTTTGAATACGCCTAGCCATCCCATGTAAGCACCCACGCCAAGCATTGAAGCGCCATAGACAAGCACTAGTCCCTGCATGACTTGGTCAAAATCAATCCATTTGAGCAAGTAAAGGGCGACTAAAATGGAGGTGAGCAGTCGAAGGAAGACTTCTCTAAAAAAAGTAGGGATGCCCACTTTGACAAAAGACCGTGCAAAGGCATCCAAAACACTACTCCATACTGAAAACAAGGCTACAAGTAAGGCTACGCCAAGAAAATCGATTACCTCAGGGGAATTGGAAGCAAACAAGGAGATCACCTGTTCCTTAAATCCAAAAAATAGGAGGGATACTACCCCAAATCCCAAGAAGGAGAAAAGTAAGCTAAAGGTCAGTAGGGCAGCATGGTTTCGTTCAAGCTTCGGAAAATAGCGTGTAATGCCATGTCCTAAACCCAATTGCGCAAAGGGAACAAGCAGCAATCCCAAATCTTGAATGGTGCGAAATGTCCCCAGTTGCGTGGTATCCAAGGCATATGGATAGAGCCATAGGACATTGATATAGCCCAATACCACCCCGAAATAAGAGAAAATGGTGGTTTGTATGCTTTGGAAGGCTATTTTTCGCATAAGCCAAACTTCACTAAAATAATTGGGAAATCCATGAGCCCCTGCCAGACTTTAGGACTTGGCACATTTGTCGCAACCTGCCCCAGGCTTGGGTTTGTCGAAAAATTTGCG
>JBIIGH010000252.1:0-3318 GCA_044236565.1 Algoriphagus sp.
GTACAGCACGATGCCAAACCAGGCTTCGGGGGTGGAGAGGTCATTGAACTGTACTTGGAGGTATTTCTCGACTAAAATCCCCACACTATTTGCCAGTACCACCTTTTTGAATAAACCGAGGCAAAAGCGGTTCACTCCGGTAGATACATTGGCCCATTCAAAAGGTCGTACGCGCGTTTGAGCAGCCACCTCTGCATAACGGACGATGGGTCCGGCGACCAGCTGGGGAAATAAGCTGACGAACATTAAAAAATCGATGGGGTCTTTTTCTGCTTTCACTTCCCCTTTGTACACATCAATGGTGTAGGAGAGCGTTTGGAAAGTGTAGAAGGAAATCCCTACTGGAAGGAGGATATTCGGTTCGGTAAATGAGGTACCGAGTAGGAAGTTGGTGTTTTGAATGATGAAGTCCGCATACTTAAAAGTGGCGAGTAGGCCGAGGTTGATGACAATGGAGTTGCCTAAGGCTACGAGCCGAACGGTTTTATTCGCTCGGAATTTGTCGATCAGGAGGCCATTGACGTAATCCAAGAGCCCAGAGAAGAGGAGCAGAATGACCCAAACCGGTTCGCCCCAAGCATAAAAAATAAAGGAGAATACAAGGAGGATAAAATTCTGAACGCGGACGTTCTTGAATGCAAAATAGAAGACAATGGAAAGCGGTAAAAAGAAATAAAGGAACGTTAAGCTAGAGAAAACCACTGTTGCCGCAAAAGAAGTCAGGAATTAAGAAGGGTAAAGATAATTGAAAAAGTGATTCAATTTGTCAACAGTCCACGGTTGACGGTTGACAGCCAATTGTAATTATTGAGACAAGTCGTAGTCATACCACAATCGGCAGTGGACGGTGGACCAAATTTTGTCAACGGTTGTCAGTCCACAGTCAACAGCCAATGGTAATAAATGAATCAAATTGTATTCTAACCGCCATTGACGGTGAACCGTGGTCCGTGGACCGTTGACAACTAGACGTCAGCCCATTGTATTCATTGAAACAAATCGTGGTCATGCCACTATTGGCAGTGGACTGTGGACCGTTAGCCGTTGACTAAATTTCAACAAAAAACAACAAAATTTTATTCGGTTGGCAGCGGGGAAATAGTATCTTTATCCTCGGAAGTTGATTCCGATCTTTTTTAAGGATTAAACAGAAAAAATAGCCCCCATACCCAGCCCAAGTATGAATGTACTCGTCATCGACATAGGAGGAACCAACCTCAAATTACTCGCAAAAGGACAAACTGAGCGGATTAAAATCCCCTCCGGTTCTGCCTTTACTCCCGAGCGATTGGTACCACTGGTTCGAGAAGCAACCGCCGCTGCAGGCTGGCAGTTTGAAGCAGTATCCATGGGTTTCCCTGGTGTGGTGAAGGAGAACAAAATCGTCTCCGATCCAGTCAATATGGGCAAAGGATGGAAAGGCTATGATTTTTCAGCAGGTTTTGGTTGCCCCGTCAAATTAATCAACGATGCTGCGATGCAAGCACTTGGCAGTTACGAGGGAGGCAAACTCTTATTTATGGGTTTCGGTACTGGGCTCGGTACTGCCATGGTCTACGAACACTTGATTCTACCCTTGGAAGGCGGGCACCTCCCCTTTCGAGACAGCACCTTCGAAACCCATGTAGGAAATGGCACACTGACCCTGCTTGGAAAAAAGCTATGGAAAGAGTCCGTTTACGAGACCATCGAAGCGTTTAGAAACTGCTTCCAGCCCGACGAAATTGTGCTTGGTGGAGGCAATTCGAAATACCTAGAAGAACTTCCTGTCAATTGCCGCCTCGGCTCCAACAAAAATGCATTTACTGGAGGCTTCCGTCTTTGGGAGAAAGAGTACACTTACTAGTTTTTTACTGATTCAGCAAACTATCTACCACTACCCCCTACTCGATTCGATTCCGTATGGCTCAAGTAACTTCAGACGCGCTGGTATTTTATGGGGCCACCGGCGACCTGGCTTTCAAAAAGATTTTTCCTGCCCTCTTCCTTATGGTCAAGCGTGGCCACCTTCAATCCCCCATCATTGGTGTGGCTCGTGGAGACTACGATTTGGAAAAATTGCAGCTCCGTGCCAAAGAAAGCATACAGCGCTATGGACAGTTTGAAGAAGAAACCTTTGCGAAATTCTTGCAACTCCTCGCCTTCGTAGGGGGAGATTACACAGATCCACAGACCTTTCTACGCATCCGCCAAGCCTTGGGCGATGCCCAAAACCCGACCCATTACCTCGCCATCCCTCCCGTGCTATTTCCTGCTATCATTGCTGAATTGGAGCAATCGGGTTGCGCTAAGGGGGCTCGAATCATTGTTGAAAAGCCATTTGGCACGGATTACAAGTCTGCCAAAGCCTTAAATAAACTGCTGCTCTCCAAATTTTCGGAAAGCTCCGTGTACCGCATCGACCACTACCTTGGCAAAAGGCCAGTCAACAACCTGGTGTTTTTCCGATTTGTCAACTCCCTGCTGGAGCCTGTTTGGAACCGGAAACACATTGAATCCATCCAAATCACCATGGCGGAGGATTTTGGGATCCAAGGCAGAGGCGCTTTTTACGATGTGACGGGCGCCATTCGCGATGTGATCCAAAATCACCTCTTCCAGATCCTCTGCAATCTGACCATGGAGCCGCCCCAAACTTTGGATAGCGAATCCATCCGCGATGAGAAAGTGAAGGTCCTAAAAGCCATTGCTCCCCTGCGTGCACAAGATGTGGTCCGAGGGCAATACACGGGCTACCTTCAGGAAAAAGCCGTAGGCGAAAACTCGAAAACAGAAACTTTTGCAGCCATGCGCCTGCACATCAATTCCCCACGTTGGGAAGGGGTGCCTTTTTACATTCGCGCAGGAAAGTACCTACCTGTCACCTGTACTGAGATTCTCGTACGTTTCAAGCACCATCCTTCCGCTTATTCTTCCATTGCCTCCAAGCCCAACCACATCCGCTTCCGCATTAGCCCAGATGTTACCGTGGCCTTTGGCATGCTGATCATGGCGCCTGGGGAGGACATGGCTTCGGTACTTTCAGAAGTGCAAGGCAATCCAACGCCTTTTCCTAATGAAAAAGATGCCTACGAGCGTGTACTCACCGATGCCATGGCAGGTGATCCCACGCAATTTGCACGGCAAGATTATGTGGAAGAAGCCTGGAAACTCGTGGATGAGTACCTCCAAGCGGATTCCCTGGTTGTTGACTATGCCCCTGGCAGCTGGGGACCTGATAGCGTCAATGAGTTGATCTGTCCTCCAGGAGGCTGGAATAATCCCACTTTACTGAAGAAATAGGCATGAAAACTGAACTATTTCCAACAGCAGACCAAG
>JBIIGH010000253.1:0-3292 GCA_044236565.1 Algoriphagus sp.
ATCCAGAAGATCTAGAAGCTGCCGAACGACGCATCTATTTGTTTCTTGTTCAGGTACTTGGAGGACCACAAACCTATTCTGAAGAACGAGGTCATCCAAGACTTCGAATGCGCCACATGCAGTGGAAAATTGATGCCAAAATGAGAGGACATTGGATGAATGCCATGCTACACGCCCTAGACAAGGTGTCCTTGGACCAAGAAGTTCGTGAGGAACTGCTACACTATTTCACACAAGTCGCTAATGCAATGATCAACCATGACGAAGTGGCGTAACCGATTTTACACCTACTATGTCGCCGTCGCCTTTGTGCTGACATTCGCGATCTTATTCCCCTTGTTTTTGTGTTGTATTTGGGTCCCTTCTTGGAATAAGTATGGACGGAAAATCAACCAATTTTGGGCCAAAGGCTTCTTTTCACTCATTTTTCTTCCGGTCAAAGTCGAGGTTGAAGGCGTAGTTGAAAAAGGGAAGCCCTATATTTTCTTGGCCAATCATTTTAGCTACCTCGATGTAGCAATGATGGGCTTTGTTCCTGGAGATGCCGTATTTGTTGGGAAAGCATCCATCCGAAAGGTTCCTTTTTTTGGCTATTACTTCAAAAATCTCCACATCGCAGTGGACCGTGGCCGAGTGAAAAGCAGAGCAGAAACCATGCGAAGAGCAGGATTGGCCCTAGACCGAGGCAGCAGCATGGTTTTGTTTCCCGAAGGAGGCATCTACACCCAAAACCCACCACAGTTAGTTCCGTTTAAAAATGGAGCTTTTCGATTAGCAATGGAGAAACAAATCCCCATCATTCCTGTCACCTTATCCTACAATCATGTAATTTTGGCGGACCAAAAAGAGTTGATTTTGAAGCGAATGCCCGCCAAAATGGTCCTGCACCAAGCACTCCATCCGGCAGCCTTTGCTACAGACGAGCAACTTAAAGACCGCTGTTTTGAAGTGATTCAAGAACAATTGTTGAAAGACAATCCAGCAACTAGCACCCCAGAAAATCTACCAAATCCAAGCTAAATCTTTCGACAAGCTGCATGAAAATTGATCAAGAAAACCTTCAGAAAATAGCTCATTTGGCTCGATTAAATTTTGATGCCCAGGCAGGCGAAAAAATGAGTGCAGACCTTTCACAAGTATTGAATTGGGTAGAACAACTGCAAGAGGTAGATACGGAAGGTGTGGCACCTCTGACAAACATGTCAGCCGAAGTCAATGCATTACGCACGGATGTGGTTGGGGTTCAACTCACCCAAGAACAGGCGTTAAAAAATGCTCCACAACAAGAAAATGGATTTTTTAGCGTTCCCAAAGTCATGGAATAAAATGCCTATTCGCTCCAATACATTTTCTAAAGGCATACTGCTGCCCCTATTTTTCTTGGCAATAGGAACCATCCTAGCTAGCTATTCCATTCTTAGCCCCAAGTATACCCATCCCAATCTTCAAGCAGGAGCTTTTGTGGATCGACTGCCCGTTCCCTTTTCCACAGTACAGGTTGGAGCAGTTGAAATCCCCATTCAAGTGGATCACTTTCTTGTTTTTCAAAACTACCAAGTGACCCCCTACCCATTTACGGCTACTGAAAATTACCTCTTCGGCATTTTTATATTTCTCCTTTCGATCACGGTATTGGCCAACCTTAGCCAGTTCAAAAAAATACCGTTTTTAGGGGCTGGAATCGGATGGATCCTACTCCTCACCCTTTCAAACTTCAATGGACTAAATGTTGGAGGTCCTAGTTCAAGCCTTCCCTTGCTGCTACTTTTAGCCGCTACCTTGATTCCCACCATTTATTTTCATGTTTGGGGTAGCCAATCACCGTTATGGGTTCGTTGGCTTGTGCTTGCAGCTACCACAGGGGGTACGGTCATTAGCCTGCTATGGGTAAGCCCGATTATCGAGCCTAGTCTATACCTAGCAGAGCAAAGCCTAATCCTTGGACTGGGGATGAGCATCGCCTGGATTTTTTGGCAAGGACATGGGATTCTATCGGGTCTCTTGATCCTTATTTCAAAAGCCAATGCTGGCCTAACTACCAAAACAAGTATTCAATTCGCTGTGGTCGCCTTAGCCTACTTGGGGCTACTATTTCTTTTACTTCTACAAGTCAATGGGGAATTTCCTTTGCCTTTCGCTAATTTCTCTCCCCTCTACCTCGTCCTTCCTCTAGGGCTATTCGGATGGATTTCAACTCGGGAAAAGTTAGCTCAAAGTGAGAATTTAGCCAGTTCAGTTCCTAGCCTCCAAAGCCTCTATTTGTTGGGATTTGCAAGCACCTTGTGGACCATTTGGAAATTGACCTTCTCGCACAACCAAGCGGGTGAGGAACTAATCAATCATTTGGTACTTTACTCCCAACTTGGCTTTTCGCTTTTCTTTTTCATCTACCTAGCGATCAACTTTTTTCCACTCATGCACCAAGGGAAGTCGGTACATCCAGTGCTGTACAAACCTTTTATTCTCCCCTATTACCACCTCCGCATTGGAGGAACGATTGCATTTTTGGTGATTACCGCCTTTTTGGAAGCCATTGTTGCATCCCAACTAAGTGCTTTAACTAGCAATATTGTGGGGGATTACTACTACCAAACGAATCAAAAACTTGAAGCCAGTATCCTCTATGAAAATAGCTGGGACCGATACCGGTACAATCCCAAAGCAAAAAATTTAACTGCTCAGCTCCTGTTTGAATTGAACCAACCGAGTTTGGCCAAAGAACACTTGGAAGAAAGTTTTGATCTAGCTCCACAAGTGGACAATATCCTACTTCTATCGGAGCGACTTCAACGAGAAAACAAACCCTTTGAGGCAGTTTTTTACCTTGAAAACGGGCTGAAATTCTTTCCGAACAACTCCTACCTCAGCCAAAATCTAGCCTTACTTTATACGCTGGTTAAAAAAGAAGAAACAGCACTTGCTCTTGCCACTGAGCACTCCAAAGACAATCCACTTGCCACAGCCAATTGGCTTGCACTTGCTATCAAGCTTGGAAAAAAAGTAGAAATGCCCACAGCGGATGAAGACCTGATTTTACTGATCAATCAAGTGGCTGCAGCACGGAAAAACGGCACCCAAGTTGATGCCCAAACCTTGGAAATCCTAAAGAAAAAGCTCGAAAAGGAAAGTGCTCCACTTCTGCTTCAAGCGGGCTACCGGAATCTATTGGCCATGCCGAACCTGGGAGATCCCAGTACTGATATTCGCTTGATGGACTCCTTAGCAAAAAGAGAAGACTTTCTAGACTACACCCTGCAGTTTCAAGAAACCGCTATTTTGAGAAGTTTGGGAG
>JBIIGH010000048.1:0-12484 GCA_044236565.1 Algoriphagus sp.
ACAGAAAGCCCGATTCGAAAGAGTCGGGCTTTTTTTATTTAACCGTAGTACTATGAAGCCGCACAAGCAAATTAAAGACTGGGGACTTGGTCTCAGCAACCCAATGATCATCGGAGGCCCCTGCTCTGCAGAAACCCCAGAACAGATTGCACAAATCTGTTCCGAGATGAAGGAAAATAAAATCATTCCTCAGGTATTTAGAGCAGGCATTTGGAAGCCCCGCACACGACCAGGATCTTTTGAAGGTGTTGGCGAGGAAGGACTGAAGTGGTTGGAGATTGTTCGAGAGGAGCTCCATATTCCGGTTACTGTAGAAGTGGGTAATGCCGCCCACGTAGAAATGGCACTCAAAAACAACATCGAAATTTTATGGATTGGGGCACGAACAACGGTTAACCCATTTGCAGTGCAAGAAATTGCAGAGGCCCTGCGTGGCGTAGACATTCCGGTGATGATCAAAAACCCAATGAATCCAGACTTGGAGCTTTGGATGGGTGCGCTTGAACGCATGTATGCCGTGGGAATCACCAAGCTAGCAGCCATCCACCGGGGCTTTTCGGATGCTTACGACAAGCGTTACCGCAACAAGCCTAACTGGTCTATGCCCATTCATTTGAAGCGCGAGTGGACAGGGATGGAAGTAATCAACGATCCTTCACACATCGTAGGGCGTAGAGACGGCTTGCTGGAGGTGGCCCAAAGCGCGATGAACTTTGGTTTGGATGGCTTAATGATCGAAACACACCACGATCCCGATAAGGCCTGGTCAGATGCCAAGCAGCAAGTGACCCCGAGCAGACTGAAAGAAATGATCGATTCAATCGACTTCAAACAGCCTTTGGATCTTGCACAAGGTGACGAAAAATTACTTGATCTTCGACGTGCAATAGACCACTTAGACGATCAGCTTTTGGATATTTTACAAGAACGATTTTTGATTGTGGACCAGGTTGGGGCATACAAGCGAGCCCGCCACCTGACTGTATTTCAATCGGACAGATGGCAAGAGGTGATGGACTCCAGAACTCAAAAAGGAGTCAAAAAACAGTTGAGCGAAAAATTCATGAAAGAACTGCTCTACTGCATCCATGAAGAATCTGTAAAGCGTCAGGAAAGACAACTTCGCGAAGCCTAATTATTTACTAATTATCAGCAAAGCCAGATCCGCTAGTCAATGGTTAGTAGGAAGGTTTGCTAACTTTACCTCCTAGACCTAATGATCTGTGGAAACCGTACTCTTCACAACTGACATCCAACATACCCTCGCAGAGGAACTTCAAGCGCGAAGCTATTCCAAAGTGGTGGTGCTCACAGATGTGAACACCCGTGAGCATTGCCTACCCTTGATTCAGGATGCTTTACCTTCAGACGCTGTACTAATTACAGTACCTGCAGGGGAGCAGCACAAAACCTTGGAAACTTGCTCTAGCATTTGGACTGGGATGACCGAAGCAGTACTCGATCGGCATGCGCTAGTCATCAACTTAGGTGGTGGGGTGATTGGAGATATGGGTGGATTTTGCGCGAGTGTCTACAAAAGAGGAATTCCATTTTTGACCATACCCACAACCCTGCTTTCTCAAGTAGATGCGAGTGTCGGCGGGAAACTAGGGATAGACTTCATGGGATTTAAAAACCACCTGGGAGTATTTCAACTTCCTGAAAAAGTCCTAATTGATCCAGTCTTCCTCGCTACCCTCCCACAACGTGAGTTACGCTCTGGCTATGCAGAAGTAATCAAACATGGACTAATTCGAGATATCACTTTCTTTAGAGCCTTACCTTCAAAAGACTGGGAGCAGCAAGACTGGACTCGGGTGATTCGGCATTCCGTAGGAGTTAAAAAAGCAGTGGTGGAGGTAGATCCCAAAGAAGCTGGCCTTCGAAAAATTCTCAATTTTGGACATACCATCGGTCATGCAGTAGAGTCTTTTTACCTCAGTAGCTCCAATCCCCTGCTTCATGGTGAAGCCATCGCAGTCGGGATGATCGCGGAGGGATTTTTATCTTTTGAGAAAATAGGATTCAGCTTTGAAGAGCTAAACGAGCTCAGCCGCAAGTTGCTTCAGGTATTTGGCAAAGTAACTTTGAATACCAGCGACCTAGATGCAATCTTGGATCTCTGTGCCCAAGACAAAAAAAACGAAGGAAATACGCAGCTTTTCTCCCTTCTTCCCAGCCTTGGAGATTGCAGCTTTAATGTTCCTGTGACCCGAGAAGAGATCAAACATGCGATCCTCTACTACCAACAATTGCCCTTGGCCTAATGGATTATCAAAAAATACAGCTCTTACAGCTTACCCAAAAAAACGAGTTCTCCCGGGTACACATCCCCCTACCCTCTTCCAAGAGCGAATCCAACCGTGCCTTGGTGATTGATGCCTTGACGGAAGGAAAAAACACGCTAAATAACCTGGCGGAGGCGCGTGACACCCAAACGATGATCCGCCTGTTGCAAACCAATCCGGCTGTTTTTGATGTACTGGATGCAGGCACTACGATGCGTTTTTTAACTGCTTATGCGGCAGTTACCAATCAACAAAAAGTAATGACAGGTACTCCTCGCATGTGCGAACGCCCCATCGGAATATTGGTGGACGCTTTGCGAAGCCTAGGTGCGGAGATCCATTACCTCGGTGTGGAAGGCTATCCCCCGCTTGCAGTCCAAGGATTGCGGGAGCAACTCACCCATCAAATCCGAATTCGTGGCGACGTATCCAGTCAATACATATCTGCTCTCCTGATGATCGCGCCTGTATTGCCTCAAGGCTTGGAATTGGAACTTGAAGGCAAGGTTGGAAGCCGTACCTACATTGAAATGACCCTGCAGCTTATGGCCCAATTTGGAATCATCTCCAGCTGGAAAGGCGCTACGATAAAAATTGAACCGCAAGTTTACCAAAGCACCCAATTCACTGTGGAGAGCGATTGGTCAGGAGCGAGCTACTGGTTTAGCTTGTTGGCCTGTGCGGATGAAGGATCCTTTTTTCTAGAAGGCCTAAAAGCTCAAAGTCTCCAAGGAGATGCCGCAATTGTAGCGATCATGGGGCATTTGGGGATACGAAGCACCTTTCAAGAAGGAGGTTTACTACTCGAAAAGCAAGCCGTAACTGGCCTCAAAGAATGGGATTTTACCCACTGCCCGGATTTGGCGCAGACCGTAGCAGTTACCTGTGCAATTTTGGGCCAAAACACTGTATTTACGGGGCTTGAAAGCCTGCGAATCAAGGAAACCGATCGAATCCATGCCTTACAGCAGGAATTGGCAAAGTTTAACGCTGAGTTACGGGAAATTGCAGCAGACACTTTTCAGGTGATCCCATCGGTGACCATGCCAAGATTGGTACAAATTCATACCTACGATGACCACCGCATGGCCATGGCCTTTATGCCTTTGGTCACGAAAACTAAGGTTCGGATTGAAGACCCAGAAGTAGTCAATAAATCCTATCCTAGTTTTTGGAAGCAGGTAGCCTTGACGGGCATTGCTCAAGAAACTTATACTCCAGGCATTTTATGAAAGTAGCAATTCAAGGAATTCCTGGTTCCTTCCACCACCAGGTTGCGCTGTTGAATTTTGGGAAAGAGGTCCAAGTTCTTCCTTTCATGAGCTTCGAAGAGGTAGCCAAGTCAGTAGCCTCAGGCGCTGCGGAACTGGGCATCATGGCCATCGAAAACTCCATTGCGGGTGCGATTCTTCCAAATTACGATCTGATTGATCGCTACGACCTAACGATTCATGAGGAATACTACTTGCCCATCTCCCATCAGTTGATGGCCTTGCCAGGGCAAACTATTGCCGATATTGCTGAGGTTCGCTCCCACCCCATGGCTTTGCTGCAGTGCAAGGCTTTCCTCTCGAAGCATCCTCAAATCCAACTGATCGATGACCTAGACACTGCTTCGGTGGCGAAGCGCATCCAAGAAGAGAAACTCCGAGGTGTCGCTGCCATTGCCAGTGAGATCGCTGCTGAAACCTATGGATTAGAGATTCTAGCACCACAGATTCAAACCGTAAAAGATAATTTCACCCGGTTTATCTTTCTAACAAAGGAGAAATCAAACCGAAGTGAAGCTGCCAACAAGGTTTCCTTCAAGATCACCATCCGGAATGAGGCGGGAGGATTGGCCAAGCTCCTGACGATGCTTGCGGACAAAAACCTGAATTTGAGTAAAATTCAATCCATCCCGGTGATGGATACCCCCTGGGATTATGCCTTTTTCATCGATGCAGAATTTGCAGCCGAGCAGTCCTACCAAGAAGCTGTAGACCAAATGAAACAGCGCTTTGGAGAGTTAAAAATTTTCGGAGAATATACGAGCAGAAAAGGATGAAGGGATTTGCAAACAGGATTCAGGGTGTAGAGGAGTACTATTTTTCCGCCAAACTGCGGGAAGTCAATCGCCTACTTGCTGAGGGAAAGCCAGTGTTGAATTTAGGAATCGGTTCCCCCGATCTCGCTCCCGATCGTAGCGTGATTGAAGCCTTAAAAAGCACTGCTGAAAACGAGCAGGCGCATGGCTATCAGGGCTATCAAGGTATTGCAGCCTTGCGTGCAGCCATGGCCAACTATTACGAACAAGCATTTGGGGTGCAGCTTGATCCCAATACGGAGATCCTCCCTTTGATGGGTTCGAAGGAAGGAGTTTTTCAAGTTAGCATGGCCTTTTTGAATCCGGGTGACCACGTACTGATTCCTAATCCGGGCTATCCTACTTATTCGGCAGTCACCCAATTGCTCGGAGCAAACCCTATTTATTACAGTTTGGATTTGAGCAAACAGGGTCGACCCAACTTGGAGGAACTCGAACTACTGGACTTGAGTCGCGTCAAATTGATGTGGATCAATTACCCACACATGCCTACTGGAGCCCCTGGTTCAGAAAAGGTTTTGGCAGAGCTAATTGCCTTTGCGCAGCGGCATGCCATTTTACTCGTGCATGACAATCCCTACAGCCATATATTAAATTCCGCTCCTAAAAGCTTGCTGGCAGTACCAGGTGGCAAGGAGGTGGGCTTGGAACTCAACTCACTCAGTAAAACCTTCAATATCCCGGGCTGGCGCGTGGGCATGCTTTGCGGAAAATCGGAATGGGTGGAAGCTGCACTAAAAGTCAAATCCAACATGGACTCAGGCATGTTTTTGGGACTTCAAAAAGGTGCAATTGCAGCCCTTTCACTAGAAAAAGGCTGGTTTGACCGACAAAATGAAATTTACGCTACCCGTCGAAAGCTAGTTTGGACTCTTGCTGATCACTTGGGGTTGACTTATGACCGAGAAGCTGCTGGTCTATTTGTCTGGTGCAAAATGCCAGAAAGAGGCTCCGCCGAGAAGTTGGTGGACTGGTTACTTTATGAAAAAAACATCTTTATTACACCAGGGAAAATTTTTGGATCTGAGGGAAATTCCTACGTCCGAATTTCTCTTTGCCTCCAAGAATTTAAAATTTTAGAAGCCATCAATCGCATCAAACCTACTCCCTAACATGAAAAAAATACACCTGATTGGATTGGGCCTCTTGGGAGGATCCTTTGCACTTGCTGCCAAACAAAAATTTCCCGAACTAGTACTCTCGGGACAGGACACCAATCCGCAACACCTCCAAGATGCACTTGCATTGGGCATCATTTCAGAAGAGGCTTCCGGACCCGATGCCGATACAGATTTGGTGATTTTAGCTACTCCGGCCAATAGTCTAGGGGATTTACTTCTGAAAACTCTGGATCAAATCGGTCCCAACACCTTAGTCTTTGATTTGGGTTCCACCAAAGCAAAGCTTTGCGCTGTCGTGGCTTCTCATCCCAAAAGATCCCAATACCTCTCGACCCACCCCATTGCAGGCACGGAGTACTCAGGTCCAAAAGCAGCTTCTGCAACTTTGCTAGATCGGAAAGTAATGATCTTATGTGAGCTGGAAAAGACAGACCTGCACCTGAAAGAAAAAGCCTATCGCCTATTTGATGCCCTGAACTTGAAACTTCGGTTTATGAATCCCGAAGAACATGATAGGCATTTGGCCTATGTGTCCCATTTATCGCACTTGACTTCTTTTATGTTGGGAAAAACCGTCCTCCAAAAAATGGAAGACGAGAAGAATATTTTTGACATGGCGGGTTCTGGGTTCTCCTCAACCGTTCGCCTTGCCAAGTCAAGTCCAGACATGTGGGCCCCTATTTTTATTGAAAACAAGGAGAATATTTTAGCCTCTTTGGATGGATACATTGCGAATCTCAGCGCATTTCGTGAAAAAATCGCAGCTGGTGATGGTGAGGGATTGAAAAAAGAAATGGAAGAAATCAACGCCATTCGTGGGATTTTAGATTTTGGAAAGTAAGTGTCCTTTTTGACACAGGTTCAAAAACAGTTCAAATTAGGTTTACTTAGGCGGTTGGGTTTCGTTTTAAATCTTTTCCTAACTTGATCACTTATCCTACTTTAATGCCATGCTACGATACCTTTTAGTATTCCTAGTGCTCGCCTCCTTTCAAGTGGAAGCACAAGAGTTATGGACGGCTGTCACTCCCAGTACTGCCGCCACTGCGCGCCACGAAAGTTCATTTGTTTCAGTTGGAGGCAAGTTGTATGCAGTGGGTGGTCGGGGAGTTCGTCCGGTCGAGGAATATGATCCCCAAAAGAATACCTGGGTGAAGTTGGCAGATGCTCCAATGGAAATTCACCATTTTCAGGCAGTCTCCTTTCAGGATGAACTCTGGATTGTTGGCGCAATGACGGGTAAGTATCCGCACGAAACCCCCATTCCAAACATTCTAATTTTCAATCCGAAGACGAAAGCCTGGAGAGAAGGTCCTGCTTTGCCTAAAAATCGAGAAAGAGGTTCTGCAGGAGTAGTCGTTCATCAAAATAAAATTTACCTGGTCTGCGGCATACAGGATGGGCATTTCGATGGTTTTGTACGCTGGTTTGATGAGCTGGACCCAAAGACGGGGACTTGGAAATCCTTACCAAGTGCACCCAGAGCCCGAGATCATGTCAGTGCAGCTCTGGTAGAGGGCAAACTGTACCTCGCAGGGGGACGTACCTCCTATGCCAAGATTGGTAAGGTGCTCGAGCTAACCAACAAAGAGGTGGATGTGTATGATTTTAAGAAAGAAACCTGGTCCACTTTGGAGGCTGAACTCCCTACCCAACGTGCTGGAAACTCCAATTTGGGCATTGGACCCTATTTGGTCGTTATGAATGGAGAAAGTTCCGCCCAAGGAGGTGCACATGCCGAAGTAGAAGTTCTCGATACACGAAACAATACTTGGAGCAAACTCCCCAATCTACTACAGGGACGACACGGAACAGGTACCGCCTTCTTGAATGGAAAAATATGGGTTCATGCCGGTTCCGCCAATCGTGGAGGTGGCCCTGAACTTTCCACCATGGAAGTGCTCGAATGGAAAAAATAAGCAGGCTTGAAGGACAGCATACTCTTTTCGGTTCAATTTTTAGTTAATTTCCAAGCGTAAAAATCAGTTTAAGTGACCCCATCCCCACCTGAATCAGCTGGCACTGAAGAAAAGCTCCCTCGAAATCTTGGACTTTGGGGGATTTGGATGCTGGTAGTCAATGGCTTGATTGGAGCTGGAATTTTTGGCTTACCCAGTGGTGCTGCAGCCTTGGCTGGAGAGTACAGCGTACTCGTTTATGCGTTTTGCGCGCTCTTGATCTTACCGATTATTTTGTGCTTTGCCGAACTGGGAAGTTATTTCCGAGGCACGGGTGGGCCCATTCGGTACGGCACCTTGGCATTTGGTCCATTTATAGGGTTTCAAGGGGGTTGGTTGTATTACTTGGCACGATTAATTTCCTTCTCAGCCAATACGGTGTTGCTCACCGATTCCATCGCCTATTTTATTGAAGGGGCTGGCACGGGTACAGGGAGGATTATCTCTTTAGCGGTCATTTGCATTGGCTTGAGTGTGATTAATGTTCTTGGGTCCGTGGAATCGATTCGGTCCATGACGCTGTTTACGGTCATCAAATTTGCGGTACTGATTCTCCTTCCACTTGGGGGATTTATTCTTTTAGGCTCAGAGGTTATCCCGAGTTTTGAAAGCCCTATTCCTCCTGCCCAGGATTTGGGAGCGGCTGCCTTACTCTTGATTTATGCTTTTGTTGGGTTTGAGGGTGCGGTAGTTCCAGCGGGTGAAGCCAAGCGCCCGGAGCGGGACATGCCCTTGGGATTGTTGCTGGGATTGGCCGTAGTGGCAGTCCTGTACATGCTCATCCAATTGGTATCCCAGGCTGCAGTACCTGACCTTGCTAACTCCAAAACTCCCCTGTTGGATGTTTCAGCAAGCCTTTTTGGTTCCACTGGAGCAATCCTCTTGATGGTAGGAGTTGCCGCTTCAGTCCTAGCCAACTTGGTTAGTTCCATGTTTTCGGCTACCCGAGTGACCTATGCCCTTTCCTTGGAAAAATCACTGCCGCGCTGGTTTGGAGAGGTGCATTCCCGGTATTTGACTCCGGCCAACTCAGTCATTTTTTTTGGAGTTGCTGCCTTTTTATTGGCTGCTTTTGGTTCGTTTACGGTATTGGCAGCGATGACCGTGTTGTCTCGCTTGTTTTTGTATGGCATGAGCTGTGCGGCCATCCCCAAACTCAGACCACAATTTCGAGGAGAAGGACGGTTTATCTTGAAAGGAGGCTATGCAATACCTGTTTTGGGAATTGCCGCTTGTGTGTGGCTTATGCTGCAGGTGAGCGAGCGGTCGATTTGGATGACTGCGATTTTTGTAGGTATCGGATCCTTACTATTCTGGATCGGAAAAAAGCAGGCCTAGTCCTTACACCTTGCATTTATCCAGGCTCTCGATTATAGTCGTTTATAAACGGTTTTAAGTGCTTATCTCCCGATTTTTGTTTTCACTTTTTTTCAAGTTTGGGACACTATTTTTTCAATCTTTTTCAGCGGGTCAAGACCTGCTTCACCTCAATTTTTATTCGTATGAACGCATTAAAAAACAAAGTTCAGCTCATCGGACACCTCGGCAGCAAGCTTGACCTAAAAAGCTTGGATTCTGGAAAATCGGTAGGCAATGTCAGCCTTGCTACCTCAGAAGTTTACAAAAATCAAAAAGGCGAACGCGTCGAAGAGACCATTTGGCACAATCTGGTAGTTTGGGACAAGACTGCCGAAAACCTTGCCAAATTTACCGACAAAGGTTCGGAAATAGCAGTAGAGGGCAAGTTGACCAACCGAAGCTATACCGACAAAAACGGGGACAAGAAAATGGTGACCGAGATCGTAGTCAATGAATTTCTGCTCCTAGATAAAAAAGTAAAAGAAGGATAGGATGGATCCATAGGGATTAGGGCTGGAAACTTGAAGGGATTTAAACCCCTTTAAGTTTACTACCTTAGTTGATTTCAGTCAAAAAGACTTCCAACAGGTGAGCATTCTTTACCTGGAAATGGAAGCTTTTTGTGCAACCCTAGTTAATTGCCTTTTTCCCCAAGGACCCAAGGTAGCGCTTGCGCGGCCTGGGCTTCTGGGTACTCCAGTCCCAACAAACGGAAAATGGTACGCGGAAGCATGGCAGAATGCCATTGCCCTTCCTGCTTAATTTCTCCTAAGGCTGGCGTATCTGGACCGATGGCCATCAGCCAAACCTGCCCTGCTCCTGGGACATCAGCACCGTGGCTCTTCCAACTTTCTTTGCTAGTACCACGGCCATGGTCAACCGTGATGAGCATCGTAGTCTTACCTCGGTAAAAAGAATTCGCCTGCAAGGTTTCCCAGATTTCCTTCAAATAAGCATCCGTCTGCTTGGCTGATCTTAGGTATTCATCATATTCCCCATCGTGGGCCCAATCGTCCGTTTCGCCATAGGCAATGTAGAGTATCCGTGGCTTCCGATTTTTGAGCGCTTCCAATGCATAGTGGTGGGTAAATGGGTCCAAGCGAACGGATCCCCAAGGTCCGCGAATCTCCTCTTGCAAGCGGTTGAGGAGTTTTTCAGATTCAGAGAGTGAATTCCCTTTTGCTGGTACAAAGCCAGAATTCACAGGAATACCACTTCGGGTTTCGTTGATGATAAAAGGGAACACATCCCAACCGCCTACAGCTAGGACCTGGTTTCGGTAAGCAGGCAGCTCATTCAAGTGTTCTAGAAAAGTCTTGTTGGGGTTGTTTACCTTGTCATTGGATCGGATGTGAGCATCGTCAGCACTTCCGGTGAGCAACTCATTGTACCCTGGATACGAAAACCAGAGTTTATTCTGGGTGTCCACTTTGGCACCAAAGGATCGGTTTCCATACACTTGCCCTTGTTGGGCAAGCGTGCCCCAAACGAATGGAAAAAGTTTTGTTCTACGAACCAGGGGATCGGCATGCCAAAATTCATCCAGTAAGGAACCTGCTTTGGCTACCATTCCCGTGTCGTCCACCAACAAGGAATCCGCTCCACGAAACAATTCTTGCCAGCGTAGACCATCCAAAGTAACCAGCACTACATGCTCTGTTTTGGTGGTTTTGGATTGGGCAAAAAGCTCCAAAGAAAAAAGCATTAGCCCTAACAAAATGAATTTGAATGGATTCATAAATAGCAATGAATTAGTGGGTAACCTAAAAATGAATTTGGAAATGAAATATAGGAATTTTCAGCGCAGCCTAAGTCCTCCTTCGCATGGGAAATGGTAGACAATTTCCCCTTTCATCCCTATTCTTCCACAAGAAAGCTTTTCACAAGACGCCATGAAGAATCGCGTCCCACAGACTCCTTACTTTTCTAAGGAATAGACACGCAAATTCGCTCGCTTCACAAATCCCAATCGTTGGTACAATCGATACGCGGGCAAGTTGTCGGGATACAGCTGGAGGTAAGGAATTTGACCTTGCTGTTGAATATAGTTAAGTACATAAGGCAATACCCGTTGCGCCAATCCCTGTCCCATAAAATCGGGATGCGTGCACACTGCACTCACCTCGGTATAAGGACCTGCCGCCAGTCGGGTTCCTGCCATGGAAACTAGCCTTCCCTCCACAAAAAAGCCGAAATACCCTCCAAAAGCAATGGTGTTTTCTAAAAAGGGCCCCGGCTTGGCCAACTGGGTTAATGCCAACATCTCGGGGACATCTGCTGCAGCAAGTGCCCGAATGGATGCCTCCAGAGACAAATTGGAGGAAGGTTTTTCGAAGACCATTTGCAACAGGGCATTGTCATTACGCACTTTCCATTTGGCATCCAGATCCAAATCCCCCGGGGGGAATACAATCACCCGCATGCCCGAATCCATCGCTTCATACAACTGATTCAAGTGTTCGGTGTCGTAAAGGGGAATTCCTGCAAAAAAACCAATCCTTCGATCTATAAACCGCACGACTCCATTGCTATATGCAAAAGAAGCGGAGCCTGAATTCAAAGCGGTCCAAATGGGATTATCTAAAGGATGTTGCATGCTTGAAATGGAGAATCAAATTCGATTAAAAAGCCAACTTACTAAAGAAACCCGAGCTGATTAACTTCTATTGAAATTTTTAAGGAGCTCAAGACCTCTTTTACAGCAAATTAAATCCTCCTTTTACCAACACTACTACGGTAGAATCTAAAGCCGTCTCCGTGGAAATTGCTCGGTAATGCTTGCCTTTTGCTCCGGGAGTTACCTTTATCTTTTGTAAGGTAAAGGCGCCTGCACTTTTTGATTTCTGAACCAAAATGTAATGATCCTCCCCTACTTCAATAATCGATTCTTCAAGGACAGCCAAAGACCGCTGTGGGTCCAACTGAATGCGCGCTTGCAAAAACATCCCTGGAGTCAATTTTGCTTCCTCCTTTTCATCCAGCAGGTCTGCATGCACGTTGATCTGTCGCTGGGCATTGATGGACTTGCCCACAACTTTTATCTTTGCCTTGAGCACCTCATTCGGGCGGTCAGGACTGGTAAACTCAACGATTTGACCGACATTAACCTTGCTCGCATCCTTCTCAAAAAGTACCAACTCCACATGAATGTGTTCCTTGCTCATCAAGGCAAGTGCCTTTGCCGCAGGTGGCAAAAACTGACCCGGAACGGCCAGCACCTCTTCTACAAATCCAGAGATCGGCGAAGGAATTGAAATTTTACTCCGCATGGTAGCTGGTGTCAACCCATCCGCATTGATCCCAAGCATGGCCAATTGTTTTTTCAAACTCTGCGCTTTTGCCGAGGCCGCATCGTAGTCCGCAGCAGCTTTTAGGAAGTTTTTTTGTGCCGAGATCTGCTCCTGCGCCAAGGTCTTTTGCCTTTCCCATTCTGCTTTGAGGTAAGCCAACTGGCTATTTATCTCAAGAAAATCTTGTTGCAAACGAAGAAAATCAGGATTCTCCAACGTAAACAACACTTCTCCCTTTCGAACTTCTTGTCCTTCGATCAACTTCAGATCTTGAACATATCCCCCAAAGTAGGTGGTGATTTCTCGCATCCCTTCTACTGGAATTTGCACCGTTCCTTGAACCTGGATTTCCTCCGAAAAATCGCCCGTATGCAACGGACCC
>JBIIGH010000051.1:0-12055 GCA_044236565.1 Algoriphagus sp.
GGCAAAAACCGCTCCCGGATGCGCTCAAGCTCCTCGGCGTAGGAAGCATCTGTATAGTCCAGGACTTCAAATTTCTTTTTGTCCGCATAATTCCCTGGATTGATGCGCACTTTCTCCACGATTTTGGCTGCCAATTCGGCCGCATTGGGTGTGAAGTGAATATCTGCTACTAATGGCGTGTTATAGCCCCGCTTACGCAGTTCCTCCTTGATGTTACGCAGGTTCTCCGCTTCTTTTAGCGAAGGCGCTGTGATCCGGATCAACTCACAACCGGAATCGATCATTCGAATGCATTGCTCCACAGAGCCTTGCGTATCCATCGTATCAACAGTAGTCATGGATTGCACGACGATGGGGTTGTTCCCACCAATGATCACATCACCTACCCGAACAGGTATGGTTACCCTTCGGGAATACTGTGTTAAACTGTTGCAATAACCGCCATCAAATGGCATGATTTGAGATTCCATAGGTTATATATCTCCAAGTTGGGGACGAATAATTAGTTCTTCAACTACAGCACCGGGGGAAAGGTTATAGGCTCCCCAAACTGAGTCAGCCACATCCTCCGCATTCACAAAGCGGGTAGCTGGCAAATCCACCCCTGCCCAGGCATCCGTCAGAGTAGCTCCAGGCAAAATAGAAGTCACTTTGATTTGATGCGGTTTAAATTCCTCTCGGAAACACTTCGTCATCCCGAGCATGGCCCACTTCGATACGGAGTAACTCCCTCCATTGGCATAAGCGGTGATGCCTGCAATAGACCCGATACTAAAAATATGCCCAGACTTGCGATTCATCAGTTCCGAAGCAAAAGCACGGGTCAAGTAGTATGCCGAATACAAGTTGGTCTGAATCAAAAATTCCAAATTCCCATCAGGCTCCGCATGCAAGGAACCCGGAAGGAAAAGTCCTGTATTGTGAACGATTACATCTGGAATACCAAGGGCTTTGACCCCAGCTGCAAATGCAATTACCTCCTCCTTTTTGGAAAGATCCGCCACAAAAGTGTGAACACTACAGGTTGGATAGTTTGAAGCAAGAGCCGCTCGCAAAGCGGATAAATCCCCTTCATTCCTGGAGCAGGTGAATATGTCAAACCCTTCCTTGGCAAACCGCTCGATGATCGCACGCCCGATCCCTTTGGTACCGCCACTTACTAGGATACTTTTCTTCATTTGTTTCGCTTCTTAATAGTTAGTGTAACAACTAATTACTTCACACAAAGTTACATTTTTTTATGAATTGCACTGTAGCGAATAAATGACAGGGAAGTGATTGTCACTTGAACCGAACAAAACGCCCAATAAGCAACTAAAAAACAGATTTTAGCTTTTTGCCAACGGGAAAGTCAGGAAAAAAGTAGTGCCCTTGCCCACTTCCGTTTCAAACCAAATTTTACCTCCCGCGGTTTCTACACCACTCTTTGCAATGGCCAATCCGAGCCCTGAACCCTGACTCTTGGTACTAAAGTTGGGGATAAAAATTTTGTCGCGGAGTTCTACAGGAATCCCCTTTCCATTATCTGAAATCTCCAAAAACACCGCTCGATCCGTTAGCCAGAGCCAAATTCGAATTTGCGGCTTAATTCCCGGCGCCACTGCCTGCATGCCATTGATGATCAAATTGGATATGACACGACCAAAAAGCTTGTCATCACCCAAAATAGAAATGTGATCTGTAAAGGAATCGTCTTGGAACTCCAGCTCCATCCGCTTATCGGTTTTGAACAGTTCCAATACCCGCAGCAGCACCTCTTTAAAATTCATCAACTCATTGTTGGGCAGCGGCATCTTCGCAAATGTGGAAAAGGAGGAGGCAATTCCACTCAAGGCATCCACCTGATGAATCAGGGTTTCCAGCGATTTCTTCAATTTATCCGCATCTTCCAATTTCCCTTCTTTCTCCAAGCGAAGCAGATGCTGCAGGGTAAGTTTCATTGGGGTAAGCGGGTTTTTAATCTCATGGGCCACCTGCTTGGCCATTTCCCGCCATGCAGATTCCTTCTCCGTGGAAGCCAGCACCTTTTTACTCGCTTCCAACTTGGAGAGCATCTGGTTGTACTCGTTGACCAATAGCCCGATTTCATCCTTTGAAGACCAGTACATCGGCTCGTTGTTTTCCAGATTGGTCACCTTGAGTTTCTGGGTAAGCAAGCGAAAGGGTAAAGTCAAGTTCTTGGTCACCAAAAAGGATATGATCAAAAACAGGATAAAGATGACTACAAAGGCATTAAACACATTCCCCAATACATCCGAAATAAGGGAATTGAGTTCTTCTTCTGACTCAAAAAAAGGAATTGCAACTACTGCATTTATCGAAGAGTTGGTAGGTGATGGAATCGCCAAATACACGGCTTGGTACTTGAGCTTGCCTACCTGTTCTTCCAATAGTACTTCCACTTCTTTGGCCTCTACCAGTGCAGCCATGGCCCCAGGATGCATGCGGTTGGACAACAGCTTCTTTTCAAAAATGGCCGTTCTGCTCGAAGTCAATAGAGCGCCTTCCTTGCCATACAAATGAATATCCGTACCCACAGTAGTCGCTAGGGTATTGATTTCTTCTGTGAGCGCATCACGGTCTACCTCTTCTAAGGATTGCCCTCCAAAAAATCGAACCAAATTCCCTTGAATTAAACTAGCTTTTTGGATGTACTGCCCATTCAGGTCCTCTTTGTAACTTTGAGAAAGTAAACCTGTGGTGATGATGGAGATAATTAGAATAGGAAAGAAGAATGCAAAATTCAGGTAGAGTTGAAGCTTGGTAGAGTAGTTGAACTCAAAATTTCGGTATCCTTGCATCAATACGCTCCCCAGTATGGATAAGAAGGTGAGGAAAACAAAGACCACAAAAAACAGTGAAAAAGTGCCAAAAAACTGCTGAATGGAAGTTACAGGAGAAGACAGAATCCAGAGTTCCTCCCCATTTTTGATCCCAAGATGCTGGTAACCCAAGGCTTCAACTCCTTCCTCTAGCAAGGAAGGATTTTGCAACAACAAGCGCATCTCTTCCTGCTGGTAATTGAAGCTACCCGAACTCCGAACCAAGTCCCCTTCCTTGAATACCCCATAATCAAAGGGATCTGCTTTTAATTTTTCAGCATATTGTTCATCCAAAAGCAGGCGAGGATAGGCATTGCCAGCTTGAATGCGTAGTTGATCAAACTCTAAATAAAGGGTTCCCAATGCAAGGCTCCCCTTATTCATTGGCAGGAAGGCAACGAATTTAGGCCCATCCCCACTCGCTGAATCTTGTACCGCGTACAAATTGGGTACCTGGGTAGCATAGTCGCTTTTGACAAACTCCCGTTGCAATTCCCTCAAATCCAATCCATCCAAAGGACCTCCCATTTGCTTTCCCGTAGGTGAAAAAATGCGGATAAGGACCTCGAATTGATCAAAGTAATTGTCCAAGTAAATCTTTCGAATCTTAGTGACTACGGGATCCTTCGAAAGTAAGGGATCTGCCAATCTATTTTGGATGAAAAGATCGTTTTTAAGCCTTGAAAAAATGTCCTCTAGAATTAAGGCTGTTCGTTCTTCTGTAGCCAGCAATTGCTGATTTGCTACCGCAACTTTGGATTGCGCCAATCGAACAGCAGAAGCTTGGTAGCTACTTGCCGCCACAATTCCTGCTGCAACTAAGCTTGCATAAAAAAGAGTAAGGAAGGTTTCCAAGCCCAACCGATAAACATTGGCAACTAAATCATATTTAATGATTGAAAAAAGAAACAGGAAGTGGAACACACCCGCAACACCAAACCAAAAGTTCAAAACAAACAAACCTACGGTACCAACTCCTGCTACTGCGAGCAAAACACGGTACATACTTCGCTTAGCTGAACCCCCTCGAATAAATAAATTAAGTAATGAAAAACTTAAAAACACATAGGCTGCAGCCCATAAGAAGATAATCAGAAAGCTAATCCCAACCATCTTATCAAAACTTGGAACCGAAGAGATATCCAAACTCCAAGATGCATGAAGTGCCAAATCTCGTACGATCGCCCAAAGGGCACAAAAAAACAAAGTGGAAATCGCAAAGGCGATCCCAAGCAAGACTTCCTGTCGAAATCGGATCTGCCAAGATGCAAATTTCTCTAAAATGGGTTTGGAGGAGAGCTGGTACACCAAGAGCCCCAGAATAAGCACACAACAAACCGTATGGAGCAAAAGATCCCCCAAGCTAGGCAGCAACCAGGATGACTGGTACCTACTTGAATCAAATATGGAAAGATCTAAATAGGACTCAGGAAAATTGAAAAGTAGCATGCCCGCCCGCACCACCACAAGAATAAAGAACCCATAGCCTATCGCTTGCCATACCTGTCCTTTCATCCATTTTTTTCGTAAAAAAATAAAGCTGAGAAATGCATACAGCAAAAAGAGGGAGAAACTAAAAATTAGCAAGGGAGTGGTCCAGGTTTTCCCTACCGAAACAAAACCCATTTTGAAATCCAACCCAAAAAGAGGGAGCCCAGAAGAAGACTTTACCTGGAAAGCCCCATCGGCTGGTTTGGCATAAAGTGTAAACAAGGGATTTCCAAAAACCTCTGGGTTAGGCCCCATCACCACATCGTCATTTTTAATGTTACCAGCCCATACCAATCGGAAGGCTTGAACAAAAAAATCACTCCCCTCCTTCGATCCTATTTTTTGAAGCTTTACCAAAAAAGTACCGTAGGGCGAATCCAGAACTTGAAATTGGCTCGCCAAATCCAAGGAAGCAAAATCCAAGACAAACTCATTGCTTGACCAATACAGCAGCTCTTTCTGTGGATTAACAATGAAAAATGGATAAGAAAAAGACCCACCACTTACCCGAGCAAAACTCAAGGAATCCGGATTACCTCCTTGCCGTTGAAACAGTTCAAAATCTTGATTAAATGCGATTTCTACAGCATGAACTTTCTTTTCAATGGCCTGGATGTAGGTCTCCTCTTGACTTTTTTGATAAACAAAAAAATTCAAAATCAGGACTACAGGCAGAAGGAGTACACTTCCCAAAAGAAGAATACCACGGATGGAGAGTTTCATGAAGACTAAAAATAAAAAAGCAAAGTCTGGTATCAAACTTTGCTGAGGAGTATTAGCGAGTCTGCAGTTTCGCTTTCTTCTTTTTGGAAGATCGATACCACAAGTAGCCAATGATTCCGGCCATTAAATACGGCATCACCACGAGGTATAAAATCCCATTGTTTAATCCTGCACCAATTGAGGTATCCCCATTGCTTACATTGTTTTCAACGGATGCCCTACACATGGCACACTGTGCAGATGCTCCAAGGGAAACAAGAAAACTCATGGCGAAAAGAACTGCGATTTTGAATTTCATGTGCGCGTCTGTATTGGGAAAGTTAACTACAGCTATTAGAATGTCTGGGTATAGTATGGCGAAATCATCAGGTAAACGATCACACCCGTCACGGAAACGTACAACCAAATGGGATAGGCATATTTTACCACCTTGCGGTGTTTCTCCCGTTGATTGGTATACCCATAGTAGTACGCAAACAGGATGGGAAACAGCGCAATCGCTGCAAATAGAATGTGGGTGATCAACAAGAAATAATACACCATGCGAATGTTGCCTTCACCACCAAAGGGAGTACTTTCTGCTGCGCCATGATAGATCACATAAGACACCAAAAATATGGCTCCCAACACAAAGGCAACGGTCATCGTCGCCCCATGCAAATTGTATTTCTTCTGCTTCACAAAGACCAAGGCCAACACCAAGGCTAGGGAAGCCGCAGAATTGATTATTGCATTGAGGTGCGGAAGAAAATAAACCCAGCCACCCAAGGAAGTGATCTTGGTAGGCATAAATAACAAAATCGCCACTGCCAAAGGAATAGCAATGGAAATACCAATAATCCAATTTTTAACTTTCGCTTCTTGCGGAGTACTAGTCACTGTATTAGTCTTTCCCATAAAGTAAAATTTTTGTTTCTAGCATCAAAAGATCTACTTGCTCCCGCGTAGTGCCGCTATAATACCCACGGATTCTTCCTTGGTCGTCAATCAAAATAAATTTATCACTGTGCACAAAATCGTCTGGCACGCCATTCCCATCCATTGCAGGTAGCACAAATCCACAACGAGCCAACTGAAAGGTCTCCTCTTTAGAACCTGAAAGAAAATGCCATTTCCCTGGAATTGCGTGATGCTCCTCGGCATAGGCCTTCAGAATTTGTGGGGTGTCGTACGTTGGGTCGATGCTAATGGACATGATTTGCACCAGGGGCTCATCACGGAAATGATCATTTACCCGTTCCATCTCCTTAGACATCAACGGACAAATGCTGGGACAGGAAGTGAAAAAGAAATCTACAATGGTGATTTTACCTTGCATATCCTCCCTTCCCATGGGCTTTCCGTCCTGATTCATGAAAGTGAATTGGGGAATGTAATGCTGTGAGCTATCAGCCGCAGGACACTCTTGAAGAGGGTTGTCTACCCCGTTTTGAAAAAGAATAGGAAGCTCGTATTCGTTTTTCCCAAATCCCTTCAAGAATAAAAAGATCAAGACAGGGATCAACAAAATACAAACCAAGACTAAGCCCTGTAGAATTCGTAAACTTCGCATAGCAAGGGTATAACAAAAAAGAAGGTTGAAGTGATTCACTCCAACCCGATTTTTTTTTGATTTATTTTTCTACCAGCGCATCATAAAGATGTCCGATCCTTCTTTGATTAAGGTAATTACCAGCCAGACCAAAAAGATCAACGGTACAATAATGGAATAAAAAAGCGGCTTGGCTTCATCGCCTAAGTGCATAAACTCCATCATAATGTATTTGGCCTTCCAAATAGTCAAAATGATAAATAGCGAATACAGCAAAATACCTCTATCCATGGTGAATGCCATCACGAATTCTGCCAAGGTTATTACCAACAGAATAAGGGCTGTTTTCCAGATTTTCTTTATTTTATCCTCGTTTCTAGGAGTTACCTGAAGCGTAGATTTAGTGTCTTGAACTTCCATAATGAGCGAATTGAAATGCTTAGATCAAATAAAACAAGGTGAATACAAATACCCAAACCAAGTCTACAAAGTGCCAGTAGAGACCAATTTTTTCAACCATCTCGTAATGTCCTCTTTTGTCATAAACTCCTACAGCTGCTTGGTAAAAGCAAAGGAACAACAAGAAAACACCAATCGTTACGTGGAATCCGTGGAATCCGGTAATGAAGAAAAAGAGTTGCGCAAATGCTGCAGGCCCATATTCATTGACCATCAAGTTGGCTCCAAAAACTGTCTCAGTTACATTCTGTCCCAAACCATTCACATAGGTAAGTAGTGAACCATTGTCTGTACCATGGATAAAGTGAGACCACTCCCAAGCTTGGCAGCTCAAGAAAGTAATTCCTCCCAAAAGCGTCCAAAGCATCCATTTTACCACATCATCTCTGTCATTACGATGACCCGCTTCTACCGCCAAAACCATGGTAACAGAGCTTGCAATCAAGATAAAAGTCATGATTCCTACAAATATCAATGGAGCATGCACTCCATGTAGGAAAGGAAGCGCCTCAAATACCAATTCAGGTACTGGCCAATACTCGTTGGAACCCGTGAAGGTTTCTGCAGCGCCTGCATAAGCAGGATAGCTGACACGAATAGCAAGATAGCTGATCAAAAAGGCAGCAAAGGTGAAGATGTCAGAAAGTAGGAAAAACCACATCATTAGTTTTCCATAACTGGCCTTTAGGGGTTCATTTCCTCCTCCCCAAACGCCTCTTTTCGAACTTACTTCAATAGCAGTAGAATGCGCAGACATAGGTAAATTTTTGTGCTGGGTTAATTTTAATGATTCAAAAGCAAAAATAGAAACAGATACAACCACAAACCTCCTAAAAAATGCCAATAGGTCGTTGCCATTTCTAGGGTATTTAGTGCTTGCGAATGCACCTTATATCTAAAGGTCGAAATTAATACAATAATCAGAAAAATCACACCGCTAATCAAGTGAAGCGCGTGCAATCCGGTAAAAACATACAAAAAAGATCCTGCTGGATTTCCAACAAAAAATACTTCTCGATCTACCAAGGCTACCCAGCTGTACCATTGCCCCACTAGAAAGGCAAATCCCAACAACACAGTAAATACCATCGCAATTCGTAAGCCAATAAAATTATCTCTTTTGGCCGCAAAATAAGCTACTTGCATGGATACTGAACTGAGAAGTACGATACCAGAAGTAACCCAAAAAATTTCAGGCAGTTCGTATTCTAACCAATTCCCCTCAGCCTGACGTACGATATACGCACTGGTAAGGGCTGCAAAAATCATCAGTACGGTCACAAGAAAAAGCCAAAGTGCAAATTTCTTTGGATGCATGCTGATGGGCTGCTCAACTATATCTATGTATTTTAATTCACTCTCCATGTCTTAAGGCATTTTATCTAACAAATACGCAATCTGTACTACCGGCAAATAAATAAAGGAACCAAACATTATTTTCAAAGCTGACTTCCGAGAACAATCGCGCATCAACGAGAAAGTTTGCGCCAAAAACAACACTCCACAAACTGTGGCCACAATTCCTGAATTCAATCCAACCAAGCCAAAATAGCTTGGCAACAAACCCAAAGGCAACAAAAAGAGGGTGTAAATCATTATCTGAATCGCTGTATTCAAATCTTGACCTCCGCCGCTTGGGAGCAACTTGAATCCAGCACGCTTGTAATCCTCATCACTCACCCAAGCAATTGCCCAGAAATGGGGGAACTGCCATACAAACTGAATCCCAAAAATAATCAAGGCCTCATAGGTAATCGCTCCAGTAGCTGCAGTCCATCCCAGCAGCGGAGGCATCGCACCTGGAATCGCTCCCACAAATACAGCAATCGGACCTACACGCTTGAGCGGAGTATACGCAAATACATAAAGAAGCATACTCAATATCCCCAGCCCAGTAGTCAATGGATTGGTAAAAATCCATAGTAAGCTGATCCCCAAGAGTGCAATCAAACCAGTAAACCAATAGGCCTCCTGTAGAGAAATAAGTTGCAAAGGAAGTGGGCGATTTTGGGTGCGCTTCATCAACTTATCCAAATCACGCTCCATGATTTCATTGGCAGCACCTGAAGCTCCTGAAATAAAGAAACCTCCGAGGATCAAGCCAATAAATCCTGGCCATCCAAAAACTCCTCTATCACCAAGAATATAGCCGAAAACAGCAGAAAAAGTCACTAAAGCAGAAAGCCTAAACTTGATTAAATCAGAATAAGCTGCAAGCCTACTTCGAAGGAAAAATAGAAAGCTGTTTGATGTCAAATCAACTGAACTCATAGTTGTGAATCAAGTTTAATGTTAGACTGTTCCTTCAATTGGAGCATTATAATAAATTGAACCCCTAAAATCATGGATCCAAAGAGCAAATGAATAGGCTGCAGGTAGGCAGGCAAGCCAAAATAGGCCATCCCAATACCAGAAGCGATCTCGACTACCAGCAAGAGCAAAAGCGACTGATTCCAATAGCTTATGGAAGTATTTCGGCTGGAAAATTTAAATGCCCACACAAAATAAATCACATGAACCGCCAAAAGCACTAGCGAAAAAGAACGATGAACTAGGAATACTACCCCTACCTTTCCAACCCACTCTTCCCGAAGCATATTGCCCATGGCAAATGAAACCCGGTCAATCCCTTCTCGTACTTGGGTTCCCAACACCACTTGAATCAACATCAACAGCGTAGCAACCAAAAGCAACCAAAAGATCTTTTTTGGCATTGGATTAGTAGTTTGATGCTCAGTTAACAACCGTGCAGCTCGACGGTGGCTGTACAAAAGTACTGCAACCAACGCTAAGGCGAGTAGCATGTGTACCGTAATCATCCAAGCCAATAAATTAGTGGAAACCACAATGGATCCAATCCAACCTGTAAATGCAACTAGCACGAGCGATAGAAAAGCCGTGATCGTAATCCATTTGTCCTGAGACCAAAGTGAAAATGATTTAACCAATGTCGCTAGAATAAAAAGTCCAATCACTACACCGATAAGCCGATTGATGTATTCAATCCAAGTTTTAGTAGCATTAAACTCTTCTTCAACTTGAATCGATTTGTCATTGGCGAGTTGATTTGCAGTTTCCTCAAAGCCCAACTTGGACAAAGTGGCTACAAATCGATCGTTCTTTGCGAGTCTTTTTTGGAGGTAAATCTCCTGATAGTTTGCCGGAAGTTGATCCACTGAAGTGGGTGGAATAACAGAACCAAAGCACTTTGGCCAGTCGGGACAACCCATGCCTGAACCTGTGCTTCGAACAACGCCTCCTACCAGAATAAGAAAATAAACAGCTACCACGGTAATGCCTGAGAGGCGGCGGTAGCTGTTTACTTTATTTTTAGTGCTTGGACCCATTTGCTACCAAGAGCTCCGCCTCTTCCTTCATAATCTCCAACTCAACTTTCACTAGCTCTTGCTCATGAGGAAGATTGGATTCAGGAGTTTGGGATAATGGAATGTGCTGAGGAATAAAATCTTCAGCCGCTCCAGGCTTGGAGTAATCGTATGGCCAACGGTATACGGTAGGAATCTCTCCAGGCCAGTTACCATGTCCAGGATGCAAAGGAGTAGTCCACTCCAAGGTAGTTGAATTCCAAGGATTAAGTGTTGCCTTACGTCCACGGTACATGCTGTAGAAGAAGTTGAATATGAAGATGAACTGTGCAGCAAAAGTGATAATCGCAGCTACAGAAACAAACATGTTCAAATCAGTATACATGTTGGTGAACTCAAAGTTGGTCCAAGAGTAATACCTTCTTGGGAAGCCTGCAATACCGATGTAGTGCATTGGGAAGAATACCATGTACACCCCAACGAAAGTCAACCAGAAGTGGATGTAACCCAACTTGGCATCCATCATGCGACCAAACATCTTAGGGAACCAGTGATACACACCAGCCATCATACCAAAGAAGGAAGCTGAACCCATTACCAAGTGGAAGTGGGCTACTACGAAATAGGTATCGTGCAATTGAATATCAATCGCAGAGTTACCTAAGAAAATACCAGTCAAACCACCAGAGATGAAGAAAGATACCAATCCGATGGAAAACAGCATACCAGGCGTGAAGATCAAGTTACCTCTCCAAAGTGTAGTCAGGTAGTTGAATACTTTCACTGCCGAAGGAACTGCAATAATCAAGGTCAAGAACATGAAGATTGAACCTAGGAATGGATTCATTCCCGATACAAACATGTGGTGAGCCCATACAATAAATGATAGTACAGTAATACCCAACAAGGAAATAACCATGGCCTTGTATCCAAAAATTGGCTTACGAGAGTTGGTCGCAATCACCTCAGAGGTAATACCCAATGCAGGCAACAATACAATGTACACTTCTGGGTGTCCTAGGAACCAGAACAAGTGCTGATACAATACTGGGCTACCTCCTGTATTTGGAAGTGCTTCTCCAGCTACATAGATGTCAGAAAGGTAGAAGGAAGTTCCAAAGCTTCTGTCAAATACAAGCAATAGTGCAGCTGCAAATAGCACTGGGAAAGATAGAATCCCGATTACAGCAGTTAAAAAGAAGGCCCAAATAGTCAATGGAAGTCTTGAGAAAGACATCCCCTTTGTGCGAAGGTTAATTACAGTAGTGACGTAATTAATACCTCCCAATAAAGAAGAAGCAATAAAAAAGGTCATCGAAATCAACCAAAGGGTCATTCCCATACCAGATCCTGGAATGGCTTGCTCCAAAGCAGACAAAGGAGGATACACTACCCATCCACCACCAGCAGGGCCAGTTTTTAGGAAAAGGGAGATAAACATGATCACACCAGATACAAAGAAGAACCAGTAAGAAAGCATGTTCATAAAGCCAGAAGCCATGTCTCTTGCTCCGATTTGAAGCGGAATCAAGAAATTCGAGAAGGTACCACTCAAGCCTGCAGTCAATACAAAGAATACCATGATGGTACCGTGCATGGTCACCAAAGCCAAGTAGAAGGTAGGATCAAGCTTTCCAGCCTCATCTATCCAACCTCCCAAAATTGGTCGAAGAAATTCCAGGTTCATTTCCGGGAATCCCAAC
>JBIIGH010000049.1:0-12350 GCA_044236565.1 Algoriphagus sp.
ATGGCAAGGTGCTGGGTAAAAAGCGTGACAGCTGCCATCCAAATTCCGACCCAGATGATGTGGTAGCCTACACCGTTGGCAAACAAACTTTGTTTGGGTGAGCGAGGCATCCGTTGCATGCTGTCTGGTTCTGCGCCCTCATTGGCCAAGGCCAGTGCTGGGAGGCCATCCGTAACCAAGTTGATCCACAGGATATGAATCGGGAGTAGGGGAATGGGTAAGCCCAAAAATGGAGCCAGGCCGATGACCAATATTTCGGCGCCGTTGCAAGTGAGGATGTATTTGATGAAGCGAACGATGTTGTCATAGATGCGCCGTCCCTCTTGGATAGCTTTGACGATGGTTGAAAAATTGTCATCCAATAGGATCAGGTGAGCGGCTTCCTTGCTCACATCTGTCCCGGCAATGCCCATAGCAATGCCGATGGTGGCTGCTTTAAGCGAAGGGGCATCGTTGACCCCGTCACCGGTCATGGCGGTGAAGTGCCCTTTTTGCTGTAGGGCTTGCACAATGCGCAACTTCTGCTCTGGGGCTACTCGCGCATAGACACTTACTTGTTCCACCTGCTTAGCAAAATCCTTGTCAGAAAGTTGGGCCAATTCGGTCCCCGTAAGCACCAAGCTTCCTGGTTTCCAGATGCCCACCGCTTCGGCAATGGCCTTGGCGGTGGCAGGATGATCTCCTGTGATCATCACCGGGGTGATGCCCGCTTGGAAGCAGTCCTGAATGGCTTTTTTTACCCCTTCTCGTGGAGGATCAATCATGCTGACTAGGCCATAATAGTTGAGGTGCTGTTCCAGCGTAGCTTTTTCCTCCTCCGAAGGGATGCGATCCAGTACCTTGCCGGCAAAGGCGAGTACCCGCTCTCCTTGACCTGCCCAATGGCTAGCGCTTTTGGTGAGTTGTTTTGCTTGGGTAGCATCCGCCAGTACTGTTGCTATCGATTCAGGGGCTCCTTTGCAAAGGAGAATCACCTGATTGCCTAAGGTATGGACGGTACTCATTCGCTTTCTTACCGCATCAAAGGGGAGCTCCATTTTTCTTGGCAGCTGCTTGCTGAGTTGGCGGTATTGAGTCACGGAAATCTCGGTGAGCAACTGCTTGACAAGGGCCAGTTCGGTAGCTTCTCCGACTGGTTGGTCCTTCGCATTGAGGTGCACGTCCTGACAGAGGCCAAGGGCAAGCTGAAGGTTGCTGTATCCTTCAAGAAGCGGGATGTCCGAAGCGGCTTCTGTGCGTACTACGGTAAGTTTATTTTGCGTAAGTGTTCCCGTTTTGTCTGTGCAAATGTAGGTGACGGCTCCAAGGCTCTCCACGGCGGGGAGCTTGCGAACCAGCGCCTTGCCTTTTGCCAGCCTGCTGGCGCCCAAAGAAAGAGCTATCGTGATCAACGCAGGAAGTGCTTCCGGGATAGCGGCTACGGCAAGGCTCATGGAGAGGAGAAGTACGGAGAGGACTTCTTCCCCACGGGCTAGCCCAGCAAGAAAAAGTAGGAGGCAGATTGCGCCGATGATGAGGGCAATCACCTTGCTAAACCGCTGCATCCGTTGCTGCAGGGGCGTCCTTGGCGAACTAGGTTCGAGTAGGGCTGCAATCTTGCCGATCTCGGTATTCATTCCGATGGCCACCACCATTCCTGTTGCGCGGCCTTGGGTGACTAGGGTCCCGTTGAAGGCCAGATTACTTTGATCGCCGAGCGGGAGCGCTTTGGCGGAAAGTGTCTCTGGACTCTTGTCGCTGGCGATGGATTCGCCGGTTAGGGTGGATTCATCGATTTTTAAGGAGAAGGTTTCCAGCAAGCGAAGATCAGCGGGCACTTTATTGCCAGCCTCCAGGTGGAGGAGGTCACCTACGACCAGCTGCTTGGAGGGCAGGGTAACAAGCTTGCCGGAGCGGAGTACCTTGCTCTGGGTTTCGGTAAGCTGCTTGAGGGCGTCCATGGCTTTTTCGGCTCGGTATTCCTGAATAAAACCCAGTAGGGCATTCAAAAGCAAGATGACCAAGATAATTACCGTGTCTGTCAGGTCGCCAATAAGCCCAGAGAGCAGGGCAGCGGCAGCAAGAATTAGTACCATCAGGTCCTTGAACTGACCTAGAAAAAGGAGCCAAACGGCCTTTTTCTTTTTTTCTTGGAGGAGGTTGGGTCCCTGCTTTTCGCTGCGTTGCAGTGCTTCTGCCTCGTCTAGTCCGCTGGGGCGAGCATCCAAACGGATAAAAAGTTGCTCAGGAGATTCTTGATAAAAAAACATGGAGTGTCAGTTGGAATTCTTCGTACATACGAGAATTTAAAGGGGGGGAGGGGTCATTTTTGAAATTATATTTACGCTTAGTTCATGCAATCCTTGTTTCGGTACAACCTTATTCGTTCGATTCGAAGAAAGGGAGCATGAATCTCTGGAGGTTATTGGAATTCTTCATTTATTTTAGAACCTTAATTTTTTTTGATGAAAAACGCAGGTTAGGTAGCTTCTTTACCCTGTTTTCGGTTCTTTTTAATCATGCCTAATGGATTAATTTTGTAATTAGCAGCGACCTTCTTCAAATGAAAACAACCTAAGATGACAGACAATTTTTCAAACCTTTTTGACAATTACCTTAAACTAACGGAAAGCGAAATTGAGTTTTGTAGACCCTACTTTGAACTCCATTCAGCTCCAAAGAACACCCTAATTGAGGAGGAAAATAGGGTTCCAAGGCATTTGTATTTTATCACAAAAGGATTCATGCGCTTGTTTTATTACGATTCTGATGGGGATGAAGTCACCACACTTATTGTATCCCCGAACCGATTTGTTACCTCCTTCACAAATTTTATTCACGAGCAAAAATCCAATGAAAACTTGGAATGCATCACGAACTGTGAATTTTATAAAATCGAAAGAAGCAAGTTGGTCGAATTGATTGATAAAAGTGAAAGCTTTAAGAAATTGAGCCTAACCATTTTTGAACAGTCTGTGGCCACCACGCAATTAAGGGTAAACGACTTTGCTACCCTTACGGCGGAATTGAGGTATAAAAAACTGGTGGAGCAACAGCCCGAATTAATTCAGAATGTACCTATCCAATACATTGCCTCCTACCTGGGCATTAAGCCGCAAAGCTTGAGCAGAATTAGAAAGCAGATGATTAAGTAACAAATGTTAAGTGGTACCTAAACTGCGAATTCTAATTTGCCATCAGATTTAATCACCTCAAAATTTGAAAGGCCATGTTAGATTTCGCTAAACAGTATCTCACGACCGTCATCGTAGCACTCACCATTATGAGTGTGGTCTATTTATTCATCTGGGTAATATTTGGCAAAAAATTCGGCAACAGAAAAATTCAACTTTCAAAAAGGGCGGGTTGGTCTCAAATAAAAGGTGAAATAGGAGCGACATTTTTCTCATTTTTTGGAGGCACGACCTTTTCGATTCTTTTGTTGTCCTTTAATGATATCGGACTAACAAAGTTTTACCTCGAAGCAGGGAAATTTGGGTTTGGGTATGAAATTTTTGCATTTATTGCCATGCTGGTTGTATCTGATACCTGGTTTTATTGGAGTCATCGGACCATGCACCACCCAAGTATTTACAAGTATGTCCACGCGCTCCATCACAAGAGTTTGGATGTAAATCCATTCACCTCAAATTCATTTCACCTGATTGAGTCCTTGTGGCTAACGGTTTGGATTCTTCCTTTAGCCATGGTTATGCCGATTTCGATGACTGTTTTGGGAATCATGCAAGTGGTTGGAACATTCAACAACTTGAAGTCCCATCTGGGCTATGAGTTTTTTCCTAAATTTTTTAGTAAAGCGCCCTTTAACATGCTCGTAACGGCTACTAATCACAGCCTGCACCACACCCAATACAATGGAAATTACGCCTTATTCTTTCGTTTTTGGGATGTGGTTTGTGGTACAGAATTAAATTCGACTGAACGTACTTTTCATGAAATTCACGAACGGAAAAATGCGACGATCCTTGATAACACCAAGTACAGAACTTTAATCATTGATAAATTGGTAAAAGAAACTCCGGATACTGTTTCTGTTTATTTTAAAACAGATGACAAGGAGTTTTTTACCTATCATGCAGGTCAATACCTCAACCTGAAAATTAAAGTTGGCAGCAAGACCCATATGCGCTGCTTTTCCTTGAGTTCTTCACCTGATGTGGATGATTTTTTACGAATAACGGTGAAGCTGAAGGGTGAAGTTTCTCATTATTTTTACAATACAGCAAAAAGTGGCGATCGAGTTGAATCCTTGCTGCCAGTGGGTGATTTTACATTTGTGCCCACTGAAAATGCCGCGAATCACTATGTGCTCGTGGCAGGCGGAAGTGGGATTACTCCCTTGTATAGTATGATGCTTCAAATGCTTCATTTTGAACCAAAAAGCAAGGTTACCTTACTTTATGCCAACCGAAAAGAAGAAAACATTGTCTTCAAAAAAGAGCTCGATCAATTGGCGCAGCACTACCCACAATTTGAATACCGTAATTTCATTTCTGGCAGAAACCGGATCGAAAAAAGTGACTTAAACCTTGGCAACAATGCCCATTATTACCTATGTGGTCCAGATTCCTTAAAGGAGGGAATATCACAGGCTCTAAAGGAGTTGAATGTTTCGAAATCAACTATCTATATCGAACATTTTGCAGATGGCTACAAGCCCTGGTTTGGGCTGTGGAAAGGATAAAAATTAAACCCAATTGGATGTTTTTCACGCCATTTCAATGCTTGCTAAATCCTATTTTTAAATAATTAAATAGGGGTGATCCAGGTCTTTAGTCAATCAATTGGCCTTTTAGTACCAAATGTTAGTATTTTCCACTCTCAATTTGGCGATAAAAAAAGGCGCTGCTGGTAGCTGAAATTCAAATGACTTAGCACATCGCCAAAAGCCTCTGCGGCTTCTAGTTGCCGGTCACTTACTTTTTTGCCAAGCAAACGACAGAGCAATAAGCCATAGACGCCATTCAGGCAGATTTGAATTTCATTTCCAAGGTCCTCCGTTTGGGCAGCTTCCACTGCTTCTAGCAGGTGAGGCTTGACCAGATGAAAGGTGGCCATGTAGTTGGCGTCGGTTTTGAGCAGTTGGTAGTGAAGGGTAAGCAACTGCTGCACCAGCTCCTGAAGTTCTTGAAGATGCCCTTTTTGCATCAGTTCCTGCTGCTCCATGGATGCTGCTAGCCCAGCAAACCAGGTTTTGATGCTTTCCTTTTCCTCCTCAGTTACCGGGTAGTGGGAGATCACATACTGTTCGATTTCCGCCATGTTCCCTTGGTAGGAACGGATGAGGTCTTCCATCTGGTACATGTACACAAGGTATTCGCCTATGTTTTGGGATTTTTTTCGTGCTGCGATCGCCTGCATGGTGAAGAATTGGTTGGGTGGGCAAAGGTAAGTTAGAAACCAAAATACCTAGCAAAAGGTGCCTTAAAAATGGCCGAAACTCGAGAATTTAGGTCAAAACAAACCCCTTAAACAAGGGATTATAGATTTGTCCAAAGAATTGAGAAAAAAGCTTGCTAGGAACAGGTCTATTTCTCGCATCTCCTAACCAAGAAAGCTTCTTTTTTCCTACTTTTGCAACACCTAAGCTTATGAAAAACATTCGAAATTTCTGCATCATTGCCCACATTGACCACGGCAAAAGTACACTAGCAGACAGGTTGCTGCAGACGACCAACACGGTTTCTGACCGAGAAATGCAAAACCAGTTGCTAGACGACATGGATCTCGAGCGCGAGCGCGGGATTACCATCAAGTCGCATGCGATTCAGATGAAGTATAATTACAAGGGGGAGGAGTACATTCTCAACCTGATTGATACCCCAGGTCACGTGGATTTTTCCTACGAAGTGTCGCGTTCCATCGCTGCCTGTGAAGGTGCGTTATTGATTGTGGATGCTTCGCAAGGGGTAGAAGCGCAGACCATTTCCAATTTGTATTTGGCATTAGGGCATGATCTAGAAATCATCCCTGTTTTGAATAAAATAGACTTACCGGGTGCAGACCCTGAGGTGGTTGCGGATGAAGTAATTGACCTATTGGGTTGCAAGCGGGAAGACATCGTTTTGGCTTCGGGTAAAGAAGGTATTGGCATTGAGGATATTTTGGCCAAGGTGATTGAGAATATCCCTCCACCCAAAGGGGATCCTGAGGCTCCGCTTCAAGCCATGATTTTTGATTCCCAGTTCAACTCCTTCCGTGGCGTGGAAGTAATCTTCCGAATTTTCAACGGCACGCTTAAAAAAGGCGATCGCATTAAGTTTGTCAACTCAGGCAAAGAATACTTTGCAGACGAAATCGGGATTTTAGGAGTCAACCAGATTCCGCAGCAGACCATGAGTGCGGGTAATGTAGGTTACCTAATTTCAGGAATCAAAGTAGCCAAAGAAGTGGCCGTAGGGGATACGATCACTCACGTGAAAAACCCCTGTTCAGAATCCATCAAGGGCTTTGAAAATGTGAAACCTATGGTCTTTGCAGGGATTTATCCAGTAGATACGACCGAATTTGAGGAGCTTCGTGCTTCCATGGAAAAGTTGCAGCTCAACGATGCCTCCCTCGTTTGGGAGCCGGAAACATCCGCGGCCTTGGGCTTCGGATTCCGATGCGGATTTTTGGGCATGTTGCACATGGAAATTGTACAGGAGCGCTTGGAACGTGAGTTTGACATGACGGTTATCACGACAGTGCCTTCCGTGCAGTTTAAGGCCCTCATGACCAATGATGAGTACCAGGTGGTAAATGCACCTTCTGATATGCCTGATCCTACGCGTTTCAAGCACATCGAAGAACCATTTGTAAAAGCTTCCATCATCACGGCAGCAGAATATGTAGGCCCTGTGATTTCCCTTTGCATGGACAAGCGGGGTCAAATCAAAAACCAGGTATACCTTACCTCAGATCGAGTGGAATTGCAGTTTGACATGCCACTTGCGGAAATTGTGTTTGACTTCTTCGATCGCTTGAAGACGATTTCCCGAGGCTATGCTTCTTTGGATTACGAACTAAAGGGCTTCCAGGAGTCGCACATGGTGCGCTTGGATATCATGCTCAATGGGGAGCCGGTGGATGCGCTTTCTGCGATTGTGCACCGGGACAAGGCCTATGATTGGGGCAAGCGCCTCTGCGACAAGCTGAAGGAGTTGGTACCGCGTCAAATGTTTGAAATCGCCATTCAGGCGGCCATCGGACAAAAAATCATTGCCCGTGAAACGGTGAAAGCCTTGCGTAAAAACGTATTGGCGAAGTGCTATGGTGGCGATATTTCGCGTAAGCGCAAACTCTTGGAAAAGCAGAAGAAAGGCAAGAAGCGCATGCGTCAAGTAGGAAACGTCGAGATCCCTCAGGAGGCCTTTATGGCGGTGTTGAAATTAGATTAGCAGAGTTAGTATCTACTAGCAAGTCTTCTTCATTATTCTTCATTCGACATTGGGCATTCGACATTTACGTACTGTAAATAGATAGAATGCCCATTTTCGATTTCAATTTTTTAATTGATTACACCTAATTTTTTTTAACTGAAGTAAGGATGGAAAAGAAGTTTGATTTAGAAGAGCGATTAATTGAGTTTGCTGCACAATTAATCCAGTTTACGGAAACCATGGTTTCCAGTAAATCAGGGAATCACCTAGCAAATCAACTATTGAGGAGCGGAACAAGTCCTGCTTTGAATTATGGAGAAGCGCAGAGCGGTGAATCGAGAAAAGATTTTATACATAAGTTTAAAGTCATTTTAAAAGAGTTACGAGAGACCCTGATAGGCTTAAAAATTGTAGAAAAAGCAAAGCTTCATCAGGATGAGGAATTTTTGAATAAAGTAAAAGATGAGTGCAATCAGTTGATTTCTATTTTTGTCAAAAGTGTGTTGACTGCAGAAAGAAATAGATTTCAATAGCTGGAACTAAGTAAAAAATAATGAATGTCGATTGTTGAATATCGATTGAAGAATAATGTAGAATAAAAGATCCCATGGCAATCCTAATAGACGGAAAAAAAACCGCGCAAGACATCAAAAATGAAATTGCAGCGCGGGTAGCAGAAATTAAACAAGAAGGCGGCAAGCAACCGCACCTTGCCGCAATCCTCGTGGGAGAGGATGGCGCAAGCCAAACCTACGTAGGTGCCAAAGTGAAGGCCTGTGAGGAAGTTGGATTTACTTCTACGCTGGTTCGGCTGTCTGCTGAAGTGAGCGAAGAAGAATTGCTCCGCACTGTGGAGGAGATCAACCAAAATCCAGATATAGATGGGTTAATCGTACAGCTTCCTTTGCCCAAGCACATTTCTGTGGACAAGGTGACCAACCGCATTCGTCCGGAAAAAGACGTGGATGGCTTTACCCCAGCCAATGTGGGTCGGATGACCCTCAACTGGCCGGCTTACGTAGCTGCCACGCCTTACGGAATTGTGGAGCTGCTTAAGCGCTACCAGATTGAAACCTCCGGCAAGCACTGTGTGGTCATCGGCCGAAGCCATATTGTGGGGAGCCCAATGAGCATCTTGATGGCGCGCAACGGCAACCCTGGCAATGCAACGGTAACACTAACCCATTCCAAGACCAAGGACTTGGCAGCGATCTGTAAGACTGCCGATATTTTGATTGTAGCGATTGGCAAGCCCGAGTTTGTGACCGCCGATATGGTGAAGCCAGGAGCGGTTGTGATTGATGTGGGTATCCACCGTGTGGAGGATGCCAGCAAAAAATCAGGCTTCCGCTTGATCGGCGACGTGAAGTACGATGAAGTTGCTCCCTTGGCCTCTGCCATTACCCCTGTACCAGGCGGGGTAGGCCCCATGACCATTGCGGCGTTGCTGTACAATACGCTTCAATCTGCTGAAAAGAAGGTTTTTGGCTAAACTTTAAAAAAAGTAAAGAAAAGCGGAGCGAAGCTTTGCTTCCCAAAGCTCGGTTTTCTACTTTTGCAATCCCCAATCGCGCACGTGGTGAAATTGGTAGACACGCCACTTTGAGGGGGTGGTGCCCTTACGGGTGTGGAAGTTCGAATCTTCTCGTGCGCACTCCAAAAATTAAGGCGACTCTGAAAAGAGTCGCCTTTTTTTATTTAAGACTTTAGCTAGGGAAATCTTACCGTGTAAAAGGGTCGGACCATTTTTCATTGGTGTACACGTCTCTACCTGAGAGGGTACGCACAAAGGCTACTAACGCAGCAGTTTCTGCCGGGGTCAAATTTAAGTTTTGTCCAATGCCTCCTGGCATTAGCCTGGCATCCAAGCTATTATTTCCTTGTACTATAGGAATGGTATTGTAATGCCCCATTACATTTTGAAGTGTTGCAAATACGCCGTTGTGCATGAAGGGTCCATTGGAACCTCCTGTGGAATTCACCACATCCCTGAGGGAGGGTGAGCGGGTATTGGTTAGGTCTAGTGGTCCACCAGCGGCGATTCTACGAACGACACCGTTATTTCTGCTATTTGGATCAATGTCAAATTCGGGTGCAGCGTGGCAACCTTGGCAACCCACACCGCCGCTAATTCGGACGCTGTTGGGATTAAAGACAGGGGGAGCCAAGAAAAGCTGCTTCCCAAGGTTTTCCTGTGCGGTAAAATTTTGGAAGGGCGCTGCATCGTTGGGTGCTGTGGCTCGTCCCACATCGAATTTACTATCAAAGGATTGGATGCTTCGGATGAAGGCAGCCAAGGCCTGTTGCATGCGAGGCTCAGTGACAGCAGCACTCCCGAATGCAAGGGTAAATAGCTCCTGATAATAGGCAATTCCGCCCAATTTGGTTAGGAGAACTGGGAGGTTAGGCCGACCATTTTGACCGCTGAACCCCATTTCGGCATGATCTTGAATGGGACTAGTTACTTGAGCCTCTAGCGTGGCAGCGCGCTCGTCCCAAAAGAATTTGGCTTCATTTGCAAAACGCGAATTGATCAAGCGCATGGAGTGTCGGGTAGCCGCTCCACCTTGAACACCTGGACTGACCAAGGTGGTGTCACTAAAGGCAAAGGCTTGCTTGTGGCAGCTGGCGCAAGAAATGGAATTATCGATACTTAGATTTTTATCGTAAAAAAGCACCCTTCCTAAGATGGCTTTTTCATCCGTGATGGGATTGTTGCCGTTGTTGTCCTTACGAATGTAGTTCGGGACAGCCTGGTTGGCATAGTTCGGTAAGGCACTGGGATTAATTTTGTTTCCAAACGTCTCCAATATTGCTTGATTTGCAAGTGGAGCTTCGGTTTCAGTTTGGGTTTCGGGTTGACAAGAGGCCAACACCCCAATAAGTCCTACACAATACAAAAGGGCGATTTTTCTCATGGATAGCTAGGTTGGAGGTGAAACTGAATGTGGGATTTATACTCAATAGAGCCGATTAGCCCATTTTTGAGGTTAGACTCATCTTCGTGTAGGTAGTTTAATTCAAATTTTAAAAAACATAATTAAATTTTATTAAACCCATAATTTTATTTTTAATACTACCTACTTCATTGAAGTAGAAAGGCAGGCATAACTTAATTTGAATTTTGTGAAAAAGTTTCTTAAGTCTAGTTTGGAATTACCCTCTCGGAATCCAGCTACATGTCAGCTTGTAGCAAATGGAGTTAGGGGATTTCTATTTATTTTTTAAAATTTTAGTAGTTTAGAAAAAAAATCAAACCCCATGAAAGCCATCCACTTCTTTCTTTTATCCGTTGCTGCTGTGTTTATTTCATTTTCCTCCGCAGCCCAAACTCCTCAATTTCCAATTGTAAAAGGATTTGGTGGGATCTATGAAATTCCCGATGCGACGGAGCGTCCGGATGGAACCTTAGAATACAAGATTTTGGTGGACCTGACCTCCCCTTCAGAAGACCCCAAACAGATCTCCAGATTTGTGGACAATGTAGCCCGTATGATGAATTTGCATGGGTTAGCAGGAGTTACCCAAGACCGAATCAAGGTCAAGGTGGTTTTGCATGGAGGAGGTATTTTCACCTTGCTCAACGATGAGAACTACAAGAAAAAATACGAGGTAGACAATCCCAACTTAGCAGTCTTTGAAGCCTTGGAAGAAGCGGGTGCTGAAATCCTAGTTTGTGGGCAGTCGCTGATCGCTAGAAACCTCAAGACCGCAGATCTTTGGCCCGGTGTAACTATCGCCCACTCAGCTTTGACCACGATTACTACCTATTCGATGAAGGGCTATATCGTATTGAAGTTCTAAGGAGTAGACAAGTTTGTGTTTTTGGACTTTTTTTAGGAATTGGTCTTTTTCAAATCGGTAAATCTTTTGAAAAAATGTACCTTTATTCCTTCCTATAAACCCATCCTCTTTTTCCATGAGTGACGCTATCAAACACGAATGTGGAATAGCCCTAATCCGGCTTCGAAAACCTGTTCAATACTACATCGACACCTATGGAACAGCTGCATTCGCAGCAAATCGACTCTACGTGTTGATGCAAAAGCAGCTCAACAGGGGGCAGGATGGCGCAGGGGTGGCCAACATCAAAATCAATACCAAGCCAGGTACGCGCTACATTAGCCGGTACCGCTCCATTGATGCTTCTGCAGTCAATGATATTTTTGATAAAATCACCCGAAAATTCAAAAAGGCCAAAAAGATAGGGGGTAAGAAAGCCTTATCTGACGGGGAATGGCTCAAAGAAAATATGGCTTTCTCTGGGGAGGTTTGGCTAGGGCACTTGCGCTACGGCACCCATGGGGAAAATAGCATCGAAACTTGCCATCCTTTTCTGAAGCAAAACAATTGGAGAAGCCGCAACCTAGTGATGGCGGGGAATTTCAACATGACCAACAACGAGGAACTTTTTGGAAGACTCGTGGAGTTGGGGCAGCACCCGAAGGAAAAAACCGATACCGTCACCGTGATGGAGAAAATCGGACACTTTTTGGACGAGGAAAACCAGCGCATTTTTGATCAATTCAAGGAGGAATTTTCCAACGAGGAATTGACCCATATCATTGAAGATAAACTGGATGTCGCGCGGATCCTACGTAGATCTTGCCGTGACTTTGATGGGGGCTATGCCATGGCAGGAATGATTGGCAATGGTTCAGCCTTTGTGGTGCGGGATCCCTCCGGCATCCGACCTGCATTTTACTATGCCGACGAGGAGGTGATTGTGGTGGCATCTGAGAAGCCAGCCATCAAGTCAGCTTTCAACATTGACTTCAAGGCCATCAAAGAAATTAAGCCGGGCCATGCGATCGTAATCAACAAGGACGGTTCCTTCTCTGAAGAAGAGATTCTGCCTGCTCGAGAGAAGAAGTCCTGTTCCTTTGAGCGGATTTATTTTTCCAGAGGTACTGATCCAGGCATCTACCAGGAACGTAAAAACTTGGGAAAGGCGCTGATTCCTCAGATCCTGAAAGCCATCGATTTTGA
>JBIIGH010000050.1:0-12238 GCA_044236565.1 Algoriphagus sp.
AATCGGCAAGTCGGGAACCAAATTTGACATCGCCAAAGCGAAGTGGTTCAACGAACATTACCTCCGCGGCAGCTCCCAAGAGCAGCTCGTCAGCTACCTCCAAGAGGACGCTAAAGCTTCAGGAGTAGCGATTTCCAATGAAAAAGCAGCAGCTATCGTGGCCCTGCTCCGCGAGCGCGTAACTTTCCCTGGGGACTTCTGGAGAGATAGCCAGTTTCTACACCAGGCCCCTAGCGAATTTGACTCAGAAGTAGCCACCAAAAAGTGGAATGCAGACGCAGCGACCCTCTTGCAAGCTTATGCCCAGACCCTCGAGTCTGGAGTAGCGGCTCCTTTTGATGCGGCTGCCGCCAAAGCGCTGCTGGAAAGCACGGCCGAAGCGCAAGGCATCAAATTGGGCAAGGTCATGCAGGCGGTTCGCCTAGCAGTTACTGGCCTGGGTGCTGGTCCTGACCTCATGGAAGTTTTTGCGATTTTAGGTACACAAGAGGTAGCCAAAAGAATTCGATTTGCGTTAGATACGCTAGCAATCGTAGACTAAGATGACCAAAAAGAAGAAAAAAGAAGAGCAACCTCGCGTACACGAGGAGTTGAAAGGCTTCAAAATGGAGATCAATTCCTTCGGGGAGATCTCCTCCAGCCTTCCCATCGAAGCGATCAACGCCTTTCTAAATAAAAACGTCGAGGACAAGAAACTCAAAGACCGAGAGGATTAGGCACAAGATTAAACCCTACAAAAGCTTCTTAAACCGAGGCTTTTGTAGTTTTAGGCAATTCCATTTTTTAATTTAAAAAGTAAGCACCCATGGTTCACCAAAAAGAATTTTCATCCAGTGCCTATCTAATTGTGAGGAAGCCCGGACAGGTCCAACTCGTCCTGATGAATCTAGTCCTGGCTTTCTTTTTGTACTTTCTTACACAACCCCTGCTGGCGCAAACTGCCCGTCTCAGTGGAACAATTGTTTCAGCTGAAACAGCTTCCCCGCTTTCGGAGATCCACGTCTTCATCCCCAACACCACCTTTCAAGCTTTTTCGGATGGGGATGGCAACTTTCTTCTGCCCAACCTCCCGGAAGGTGTCTGGAAGCTGCAGGTTCGGGGGCCAGGCTGGGAGAAGTTTAGCCAAGAGATTCAGGTCAAAGCCGGGCTCCCTATCCGCCTAGCCATCCGGCTCAACAAGGCCTCGGAGCCAGTAGCCATCCCCGCAACCCTGTCCAAATCCAAACGTACCAAGCTGACCGAAGGAGTTTATCAAGCCTTCGTTGGCAAGTCCCTGGAGGAAGATCAACTCCAGCTATTAAATCCGGATCAACTGATTTTTGAGGAACAACAGGATAAATCCTACCGTGCTCAGGCAGCAGGGCCCTTGTTTTTTTCAAATCAAAAAACGGGCTACTTGGTCTCGGTGTATTTTGAGCCCTTTACCTTGGAAACCTCTAGCCCTCAGCAGCGGACCTACGTGTATTTTGAGCTACCCAAAGAAGAAAGTTTGGAAGAAGCAAGAAGGGCGGCTCGTTTACAGGCCTATCGGTCTAGCCCTACTTATTTTATTGCCCAGCTTATGGAGGGAAAAGCAAGCGATTTTTCCACCCCAGCCAATCCGGAAGTGGCTTTTACCAAGCAGCCAGGCACCTTCAATCTTTCTTTTAACAAACCCTTGGGGGTCAGTTTGCCAGACGGATCGCAAGGGAGCCTCGACTACACAGGGGAGAAGTTGCTCGTTCACCTGAACGGCAGCCCAGTAGCGGATGACCAATTGGTACTAGGAGGGGCATTTTCCAGCCAAAATCCCATTTTTGGCGTACCCGCCAATTTCAATGCGGAGCGATTGACCAAACTGGCCAATCTTGAAAAAAACGAGGAGGTGATGCAAGAACGCATCTATTTGCACACGGATCGGAAGCATTACTGGCCTGCAGAAAACATCTACTTCAAAGCGTACCTTTCCTATGGCAACCCGCTCATGGCAGCCGAACTGAGTAAGGTGCTGCATGTGGAACTGATCGACACCACAGGCTACGAATGGATCCATCAAGTCGTGGAAATCAAAGATGGGGTAGCCCAAGGGCATCTTACACTACCTGACCTGTCCGAAACGGGTAATTTTTACTTGCGTGCCTACACCGCTTGGGGCCTCAATTACGAGCAAAAAGAACTAGTGATGCCCATTCAGATTTTGGCTCATCAGCAGCAGCCTGCCGCTGTCCCGTTTTCATCCGCATCTAAAAACATCGGGGTATTTACGGACAAACAAAACTACGGAGCAGGAGAACGGGTCAAGCTCAACATCATGACCGTGGATCAGGAGGGGAAGCCCCTGAAGTCCAACCTCTCCGTGTCGGTACTTGATGCCAATCAAGCGGTCTTTGTTCCCGAGACAAGAGGGATGGAGGAGCTTTTTTCTTCATCTAAACGAAAAAGCGAATCCTCCGCTACGGCTTATCCTGTGGAAAAGGGGTTTGAGCTAGCTGGAAACCTACTGGATGACAATGGAGCACCTGTGGAAGGGTCGATTAAGGCATTTGTCAATGGATACGACGACGTACGCAACCTCAAATCCGCAAAAGATGGAAGTTTTAGTTTTCCCGCCTCCAACTTTCCAGGCGAGTTTGAAGTGTCTTTACAGGCAACGGATAAAAATGCCAGGTCAATCCGAGTGATTCAATTGAAGGTAAAATCCTATCCTTCAAGTGAGGACTTCGCGTCACTCCCTTTTCCTAGCCCAGTAGTCAGAGGTGTCCAACCAGATGCTGCTATCCGCCCCATCCAATCCCTACAAGAAGGAGAAATATTGCTTGCCGAGGCGGTAGTAGAGGAAAAAAATGAAATTTCCATTGGGCCCATGATTTATGGGGAACCAGATAAAGTAGTGGAGACTGAGGGGATGAACCTGGTAGGAACGACCCTCCAATTTATCTACGCCTTGTCTGCCCAGGTGGCAGGCCTACGAATAGTAGGCGCTCCTCCGAATGTCCGTGTCTCCTTCAGAGGGGGTGAACCCTTGGTGCTCATCAATGGGGTACCTGCCAATGGATCTTCAGGAACCACACTTGGAGGGGGAGGCGGGGGCCGAACTTTTTACGAAGTGTTGGATGGCATCAATATCTTTAACATCGAGCGAGTAGAAGTCATTCGGCGATTGGTACCCATGTATGGAGACTTGGGCCGCAATGGGGTGATTTCCATTATCTTAAAATCTGGGGAGCAACTCCAAAAAGAAGCGAATAACTTTACCCTACTTAAAATCAAGGGGTTTGCACCTCTAATTCCCTTTGAGGTAGCTGAAGCGAGTCGGGAGTTTTATCCCTTTTTAAAACCTTTTCGGCCAACCTTGTATTGGAATCCTACGCTCACCAACGATGGATCCAGGCTTTCCATACCCATTGAATTTTTGCTGAATGAAAAAGCAGGGCCAATTTTGGTAGAAGTCCGCGGGATTACGGAACTTGGGGAGCCTATCTATGGAACCTTTGTGCTCAATGAACCCACAAAAGATTCCAACCAAAACTAGCCAGCAACCTACTTTAGATGCGATACCCGTGAAAAAACTACTTCTATTAGCCTCTTTTCTGTTTTGCACGCTCCAGATTTATGCGCAAACCGCTACGGTTACTGGAACAGTAAAAGATGAGGAAACAGGAGAGCTGCTCCCTTTTTGTTCGGTATTCATCAACAACACCACCGTTTCTACAGCTACCGACATGCAGGGAAATTATACCCTCTCTGGTTTGGAAGCAGGTACGGTAGAAATCGGTTTTTCCTTTTTGGGATACACCGCCCAAACACGCAAGGTTACGCTAAAGCCGGGCGGTACCTTTACCCTCAACCTTTCAATGGTTCCACTGGCACAGGATCTCTCCGAACAGGAAGTAAAGGCTTCTCGCGACAAAACTTGGGAGCGAGACCTTCGGAAATTTCAAAGCCTTTTTTTAGGAATAGACGAGGCAGCCGCACAAACCAGCATTCTCAACCCCTGGGTGATTGATTTTCCTGCACCCACTGAAAAAGGAACCTTCCTGGCCCGTGCCGAGCAGCCAATCGAAATTGAAAATCGCTACCTAGGGTATAAAATCACTTTTAACCTAACCGAGTTTCTAGATGCACCGACCAACTACCGTATCGTAGGTGCAGCCAGGTTTGAATTCCTTCGTCCCGACTCGGATGCGCAACAAGCGCTTTGGGAGAAAAACCGAGCAAGCATCTACCAACGCTCTCCGATGAACCTCTTTCGGGCGATCACCAAAGGCACCTACGAACGGGAAGGATTTTACCTGTATGGAGACAAGGCCGGAGGATCTGCAAGCATGAATATCCGTACGGATATCTTTGCTAATGAACTGGGCAAGTCCGTGATAGCCTACAAGGCTGATCCCCTCGTCATTCCAGGCAGTACGCCTGGGGAGTACTCGCTCCAACTCAAAGGGCGCATCGAAATTCACTACCAGAAAGGCTTTGCACAAGCCAATACCTACCGAGATGCCCCATACCCCATCTCCTGGTTGGAAGTAAAAAATGGACAGGTGCGCGTTCGGGAAAATGGCACGGTGCTCAACCCCGAGGATCTAGTATTCTCAGGAGACATGGACCGCAAGCGAATTTCAAATTTGCTTCCCCTAGACTACGATGCAGTGAAAGCACTGCTGCTGCAGGATTTGGCCAAAACAGCCAAAAACTACCAAGAGAAGGTGTACCTCCATACCGATAAGCCCTACTACTACGCGGGTGACTCCCTCTTCTTCAAAGGATATTTTGCCTACGGCAACCCTTACCTGAGGGACGAACTGAGCAAGGTGCTCCATGTGGAAGTGATTTCCAATGAACGAGATATTCTCCTTGCAAAGAAATACCCAATTCGTGATGGCATCGTGATTGGGGATCTCCTCCTTCCGGACTCACTAGATGCAGAGCAATACTACCTGAGGGCCTACACCAATTGGATGCGAAATTACGGTCCCAACCAGTATTTTATGCAGCCACTTCCGGTATTGAATCCCTACAAGCGCATTGTCGCATCCGAGGCTTTCGATCAATGGAAAAATCAAGGGGTTCAACTGCAATCGGACAAGTCGAATTTTGGCCCCCGAGAAGAAGTAAGCCTGCGTCTGCAACTGAGCGACGCAAAAGGCCGGCCAGCTCCAGCGACGCTTTCGGTAAGTATATGGGATGCAGAGCAGCTGGTACCCATCCGAAGGGAGGCAGAAATGGGATCCACCCTCCAGCTGAGTGATATTCCAGAAACATTGGGTACAGAACGATTTTCATACCCTATTGAAACCCGAATTACGGTGAATGGAAAAGTTACAGATGATAAAGGAAAGGGCCAGGCCACCGAAATCACTGCTTTTGTCAATGACTTCCAGGGGATGATCAGCTTGACTTCCAATGCCACGGGTGACTTTTCGATGGAGAACATGGAATTCTATGGATCCATGCGCTTGGGTCTCGTGGCCGCTGACAAAAAAGGCCGTCCTTTCAATGTCCAACTTCAAGAACAGCTGAAGGCGCCTGTGGTCTTGCCGGTGGCTTCCTTCTTTCCTAAAGTAACGACCCTGGCGACTCCTGTAAAAGTGGCTGATCCTGAAGTAGCCAACCCGGAAGCAAAGAAGGAAAAGGTTCAACAAAAAGCCATCTATGGCAATCCTGATTTTGTAATCGAAGGAGAAAGGCTTACCAAAACAGGCAATTCTACGGATTTAGTCAATAGTTTGGTAGGCAATATCCCTGGGGCTCAGGTGACGCTTGTGGGAGGCACGGGGCAACAAACTATCCGACTCCGAGGGGGGGCGGTTTCGGCTTTGGGGTCGATGGAACCGGTTGTCATGGTGGACGGTGTAGTGCTTGTAGGCGGTGGCATGTCTACCGCAGCAGATAATATTCGAACCATCAATGCCTTTGATATCGATCGGGTGGAGGTAGTTTCTCGGATGGTTCCGATGCTTGGCGACCAAGGGCGAAATGGCGTCATTGCCATTTACCTCAAAGATGAGATGGACGAAGGGCAGGATCCTTTGGAAGGAAAGGGAATTGTCACCTATACACTAGAGGGCTTCCAAGTACCAAGTGACTTTGTCTCCCGTACCTACGGCCCAGACAGTAAGCCGTCTGAAAAGGACGATCGGCAAACCTTGTATTGGAATCCGTATTTGGTGACCAATGAAAAAGGAGAGCTGGCTCTTTCCTTTTTCTCCAACGACCTCGGGGGTCCTGTGATTGTGGAAGTGCGTGGATTAACTGTAGCTGGGGAGCCTATTCAGGGAACTTTCAGGTTGAATAAAAAATAGTTAAAATCGAAAAATTCCGTAGGTTCAGGTATGTATAAAAAGTGCTTTGCTTTCGCCCTATTTCTTTTGCCAGGAATTGCTTTTGCACAGTTGAGCATTGGCGTCCGAGGAGGGCTGAGTAGCAGTTCCTACAGCTACCAGGCGACTGCAGGTACCCGAGTCAAAAAAGTGGATGGAATTGCCGCTCCAACCTTCGCCGTGGTTCTAGAATATTTCGATTCCAAAAACGCAGGCGTCGAGCTTAATATCCAGCAGATCACCCTTGGCTTCGCCCAGGTCAACGATGCAGGGAAGGTCAATCAAACCGAGTTTAGCTACCTCAAATTCCCCATGCTGGCCAGTATTTTCGCAGGGCGGTCCGGACGATTTCAAATCAAGTTTGGCCCACACTTCGGGGTGCTACGACAGGCAGAGGACCTTACCCGGGAGTATTCGGGCGCTACCCCCAAGGAGCTTCCTACTTTTGGGCAGCCTGCAGACGCACCGAATACCCGCATGTATGGCTTGACGGGAGGAGCAGGAATTTCCAAACTTTTTGGGAAGTCTACCCTGTCTGCCGAGGCGCGTTTTGCCTACGACTTTACCAATCCAGAGTCCCAGGATCGGATTTTCGACATGAGTTCGACCAACCTCGAATTTACGCTGGCCTACCTATTTCGGGTGAAAGAGCGCACCCAAAAAACTCCTTGAGCGAAGCCTTGGCAAGCTTGATGGGAGTCAATACCTTTATAGTCAATTCTTTTCGATGTGCGAATGAAAATCCAGGTGATCAATGGCCCTAATCTCAACTTGCTTGGCAAGCGAGAGCCAGAAGTATACGGTAGTGAATCCTTTGAAAGCTATTTCACCCAGCTTCAGGCGCAGTTTCCTGAGGTCGAGCTTTCCTACTTCCAAAGCAACGTGGAGGGTGAGCTGATCAACAAAATTCAGGAGGTAGGCTTTTCCGTAGACGGCATTATTTTGAATGCGGGAGGCTACACCCATACCTCGGTAGCCCTTTCGGATGCAGTGGCTGCAGTCACTACGCCTACGGTGGAGGTGCACATTTCCAATTTGTACAAACGAGAAGAATTTCGCCACAAGAGCATTCTTTCTAAGTCCTGCGTAGGCATGATTGCCGGCCTGGGATTGAAAGGCTATGCGCTAGCTGTCCACTATTTTCTAACCACTGCTACCCGATGATCACCTTCGCTCCCGGACCTTCTAAAGTATACGATGCGCTGCCTCAGTACCTGCAGGATGCCTGTGCGGAAGGGATACTCAGCGCCAATCACCGCAGTACTGTATTTATGAATTTGTATAGGGAAACGGAACAGCTCTTTCGAGAGAAGCTGAACCTTCCTACCGACTATACCTTGCTTTTTACCTCTTCAGCCACTGAAAGCTGGGAGATCATTTCCCAGTCCCTCGTAGAGCAGTCCAGCTACCACTTGTATTCGGGTTCCTTTGGTAAGAAATGGTTTGAATATGCCCAGCATATTCTTCCAAATACCCAGGGAATGAAGCTTGCTGCCAATGAATCCCTACCGGTGGATCAATTGCAAGTGGGGCCTGAGGTCGACCTAATTGCAGTCACGCAAAACGAAACAGCAAACGCCTCTCAGGTGCCCATGTCTGTTCTTAGGGAACTTGCAGCTCGGTATCCAGACAAGATGATTGCAGTGGATACGACCTCTTCCATGGGAGGGATTGTGTTTGATTATTCATTGGCAGACGTATGGTATGCCTCGGTTCAGAAATGCTTTGGCTTGCCCGCTGGTTTGGGAATTCTCTTGCTTTCGGGCAAGGCCAAAGAAAAAGTAGCCCGCAAGGGGGAAAAAGGCCGTTACAACAGCCTTAGCTTTATGCTGGAAAATGCTGCCAGCTACCAGACCCATTACACTCCCAATGTGTTGGGGATTTACCTCCTGAATCGGGTTTTGAAAGACATGGACCCCATCGCTCAAGTAGATGCACGCCTTCGCAAGCGAATGGAAGCCTTGGAGCAGGCCATTAGCCAATCGGCGGTGTTCCAACTTTTAGTAGACAATCCTGCCACGCGAAGTACCACGGTAGCGGCGGTAGCAGGAGAGGAGCAGGCCATTGTGGCGGTCAAAAAAGCTGCCGAAAAAGAAGGAATGCAGCTCGGGGGAGGCTATGGACCACTCAAATCCACAAGTTTTCGAATCGCCAACTTTCCGGCGATCACGGATGCAGAGTTTATGCGCTTGGTAGACTTTTTGAAAAAGTACTAAGCCTTTTCAATATCATTAGGCACAAAAAAAAGTCCCGTATGAATTACGGGACTTTTTTTGTGAATAGGGAATGCAATGTTACTCCTTTTCCGCAGGGGCAGCATCTGTTTCGGTACCTTCCAAAACTTCACCTTCCTTGCTTGCGATGACAGCCGCGACCACTACGTCGCCAGTGATGTTGACTACGGTTCTAAACATGTCTAGAATTCGATCAGGCGCCATGATTAGTGCAATGCCTGCTGCTGGGATGCCAATGGCTTCGAGCACGACGATGAGCATGATCAATCCTGCACCAGGCACTCCTGCTGATCCTACTGCAGCTAAAGTGGAGGTCAATACAATCATTACTTGCTGGCCGAAGGTGAGTTCCATGCCTAGCGCCTGGGCTATAAATACCGCTGCCACACTTTGGTAAAGGCTAGTTCCGTTCATGTTTACTGTAGCTCCTAGCGGAAGCACAAAGCTGGAGATGTTTTCAGATACGCCCAGCTCCTCTTCCGTAATCTTCATGGTTACGGGTAGGGTAGCATTACTGGAACTGGTAGAAAAAGCGAGTAATTGTGCAGGGCGGATGGCGCGGAAAAAGTGGCCCACCGGGATCTTGGTCATGAACTTGAGCAAGAGTGGGAACATGACTACCATGACAATGAAAAGACCTGCCAAGACAATCAAGCTGTATTTCAGCAAAGCCAAAAGTAGCGTGAGGGCCGAATCGGGATCGTCTCCAGCAATTTCCACGATCAAGGAAGCCATCAAGGCAAATACCCCATAAGGAGCAATCACCATGATGTAATTGACAATTTGGGTAATCACCTCGTTGAAACCGTCAAAGAAGGCCATTACGGGTTCTGCTTTTGATCTTGGAATTTGCAGCAGGGCAATGCCCGCTAGGATGGCAAAGAATACGACTTGAAGCATGGCTGCATTGTCGGTGGTTGCCAAAAAGAAGTTTTGCGGTACCATGTCGATCAAGGGCTGCAGAGGGCTCTGTTCCTGAAGCTGTGAGGCAGATGCTGCGCGCTTACCAGCATCTCCTTCATAGAGGGCCATGAGGTTTTCCCGCGTAGAATCAGGAAGTGCTGCACCGGGTTTGAATATATTGACTAGTGCCAAGCCGATGGAAATGGATACCACAGTGGTGGCTAAAAACAGGAATAGCGTATGGCCACCTATTCGGCTCAACTTAGAGATATCCCCCAAGTTGGATACGCCGATGATCAACGAAGCCAATACGAGTGGCATGGCAATCATCTTCAATCCATTGATGAAGATGGTGCCTATGGGTTTGATGTAATCCAAGGTGATCCACTTGGGCATTCCCGTCTTGATGGAGACAAGGCCAAAGATCAGACCAAGAACCAGTCCGATGATAATTTGCGTGTGTAAGGGTATTTTTTTCAAAACTGGGTTGGGTTAAATGGCTTCAAGTTTATTGGTTTTGGATAAGAGAAGGTAGTCAGCAAGTACAAGTGCAGCCATGGCTTCTACGATAGGGACAGCTCTGGGGACCACACAGGGATCGTGTCGGCCTTTGCCGCTGACGGTCACGGCTTCACCAGCTTCATTGACGGAAGCTTGGTCCTGCATGATTGTAGCAACAGGTTTGAAGGCTACGCGGAAGTAGATGTCTTCCCCGTTGCTGATGCCTCCTTGGATGCCTCCGGAATGGTTGGTGAGGGTATGAATTTTGCCATCTCGCTGTTCAAAGGCATCGTTGTGCTGGGAGCCTCGGAGGGTCACTCCTTCAAAGCCGCTGCCGTATTCAAAGCCTTTGACGGCATTGATGCTCAACATCGCCTTTCCAAGCTCAGCATGTAAGCGGTCAAATACAGGCTCTCCTAGCCCTGGGGGACAATTTTTGATCACACAAGAGACGATCCCGCCGATGGTGTCGCGGTCCTTTCGAACTTGATCGATGTGGGCAATCATGGTTTCTGCCAATTCTGGATCTGGACAGCGAACGATATTGTCCTCCGCCAAGTCCAAGTTGAGGGAAGTATAGGGTGTTTCAAGTCGGATTTCTCCCACTTGGGAGACATAGGCTTGGATCGTGATTCCTTTGGTGGCGAGCAACTGCTTGGCAATGGCTCCTCCTGCTACGCGAGCGGCAGTTTCGCGGGCACTAGATCTGCCTCCTCCGCGATGGTCGCGGTGCCCATATTTTTCAAAGTAGGTAAAGTCAGCATGAGAAGGGCGAAAAGCATCTGCGATGTGTGCATAGTCCTTACTTTTCTGATCTTCATTGGGAATCAAGATGCCAATCGGGGTGCCGGTGGTTTTCCCTTCAAATACTCCAGAGAGCAATTCGATTTCGTCCTCTTCTTTGCGTTGGGTAGTAATTTTGGATTGGCCGGGCTTGCGGCGCTGCATTTCCATCCGGATTTTTTCCAGATCAAGGTCCAAGCCTGCGGGACAGCCATCTAGGATCGCTCCTAGGGCTTTTCCATGCGACTCACCAAAGGTGGTGAGCCTAAAAAGCTTGCCAAATGTATTGCCCATTACTTTTTTCGGAAGATGATTACTGCCAAGAGAATTAGTGCTCCCAGAAGTAATACATTGATTGCGTTGGTAAAATAGTACTTATATCGCTGGTTTAAAAATTGGTTGCTTTCAGTGGCGATTTTATCGTAGATGCCACCAAGGCGCTGACCAGACAAGGCTTCATTAATTTTAGATTCACCTGTCACACGAATCAGTGCTTGTGGCTTGAGTGTATCATACACCTCACGCTCGGGGTCAAAGTAGATCCAGCTGAAATATTGATCCAATGGGTATTCTCCAGCTTCGTTGAGGGTGACAAAGTAGTCAAACTCTTTGATGCCTGATATTTGCCCATAGCCGCGGTTGATTTGCTGCCGCACATTGGGGTCAAAGGTATTTAGGTTTGTGGCAGGAAGACGCTTTGGAGCAGCGAGGGAATTGATATTTCCGATTCCTGCAATTCCAAAATTATAGTTAAAGCCTTCCCCAGTTTTTGCGTCCAGCGTGGTGATGTTTTCGCGAAGCTGAAAGATCCCCACCGGCACCTCACTTTTTAGAGGGTGTGGAGGCAAGGGCTTTACAGTGATGGTTTTAGGGCTAGAATAAAAGGTTTTGAAGTCTTCTTGCCGATTCGCGCCAAAGAGAGATGGATTCTTGGCTACCTTGTATTTGATCATTTCCCAGGGCACGCGTGGAATCTCTATTTTCCCTTCAGAGAAAGGGAAAAAGGTACTTTCAAAAACCTTGAATTTCACCCATTTTTTGCCGTTTCGCTCCACCGTTTGCGGTTCAATGGTGGTGATGCTGAAGTTCTCTTCCCAGGCATTGGCAGGTTTTAATTTCTTCAGAATGGCATCGAGCTGCTTGCCAGCCTCATAAAATTGAAAGGGAGCTTGGTTTTGCTCGGACATAAAGAAAGAGATGTCCATCGTAAATCCTTCGCCTGCATACACTTCGCTTTTATCAATGTTGACTGCAAAAAAGGCATCGTCAGCAATTTCCACAAATTCAGGGATTGCTTCATTTCTGCCAAAAAAATCTGCAAAAGGATCGAAGGCATTCCCCCCGCTTGGGGCACTTGCAGCAGCATCGGTGACGGTAATTCGTTTTCCTGGAGAAGCAGCTGCTTGGCCGTTGATGAGCACCGAAAATTTAGGCAAGGTAAACTGGCCTTTTCGGGATGGTTTGTAATACTGAATGATGCTGTTGGAGCTACTCATCTGCCCATTGATGATGTTCATC